>CAKPZX010000029.1 GCA_934215455.1 uncultured Streptococcus sp. | reverse complement strand
ACTGTAAAAGTCTTCAATGAAATGAACTTTGAATACGGAACCCTTGGTAATCACGAGTTTGACGAAGGACTTGGTGAATTCAACCGGATCATGAAGGGAGAAGCCCCAACACCTGGTCAATTCAACAAGATCGTCGATGAGTATCCTCATGAAGCTTCTAAACAAGAAGTCGTGATTGCCAACTTGGTTGACAAAGATACCAACAAAATCCCATTTGACTGGAAACCTTATACCATCAAAGAAATCCCAGTCAACGATAAGACTGTTAAAGTCGGATTTATCGGGGTTGTTACGACAGAATTCCCAAATCTTGTTTTGCGTAAAAATCATGAACAATACCGGGTTTTGGATGAAGCAGAATCGATTGCTAAATATGCGCGTGAATTAAATGACCAAGGTGTGCATGCTATCGCTGTCTTGGCCCACGTTGCTGCTACTAGTAAGAATGGTGTAGCAGAAGGTCCGGCTGCAGACATGATCAAAAAATTAAACCAAATCTATCCTGAAAACTCAGTGGATATCGTCTTTGCAGGCCACAACCACCAATATACAAACGGGATGGTTGGAAATACCTTGATCGTTCAAGGTACGTCTCAAGGGAAAGCCTACTCTGATGTCCGCGGGGTCCTAGATACGGATACAGCTGACTTTGTCAAAGCTCCAACTGCTAAAATTATTGCAGTAGATCCATCGAAAGGCAAAGCAAAAGATGCCAAGGTTCAAGCGATCATCGATGATGCCAATGCGACAGTTAAAAAGGTAACAGAAGCAAAAATCGGTACAGCAGAAAAAGCTGAAAATATTACTCGTGAATTGAATGCACAAAAAGAAAGTGCTGTTGGAGATTTGGTCACAGCAGCGCAACTAGATATTGCCAAAAAATCAGGTTATCCAGATGTTGACTTTGCCTTCACCAATAATGGAGGAATCCGTGCAGACCTCGTGGTGAAACCAGATGGAACAGTAACTTGGGGTGCAGCTCAAGCAGTACAACCATTTGGAAATATCCTCCAAGTAGTAGAAATCACTGGGGACCAAATCTACAAAGCTTTGGACCAACAATATGATGAGAAAGAGCTTTACTTCTTGCAAATGGCAGGGATCAAGTACACCTATACAAAACCAGCCGATGCAACGGAAGAAAATCCTTATAAGGTCGTGAAAGCTTACAAGGCAGACGGAACTGAAATTGATCGCAACAAGACCTACAAGGCGATTATCAACGACTTCTTGTATGGTGGCGGAGATGGCTTCTCAGTCTTCCGCGATACAAAATTGATCGGTGCGATTAATCCAGATACTGAAGTCTTTATCCAATACATCGAAGATGTGAATAAGGCAGGGAAAAAGTTGTCTGCTTCAATCTTGGGCAACAAGACCTTTGTGGAAAAAGTGGAAGAAGAAACACCTACTCCAGAACCACAACCAACACCTCAACCAACTCCAGAACCACAACCACAGCCAGCGCCAGTTGATCCAGTAAGTCCTGTAAATCCAGTTCATCCTGTAGCTCCAGTAACTCCGGCTACCCCAACTCCTCAACCTGAAAGCTCAGTAACTCCAGCTCAACCAGCTGCAAGCGAAACAAAAGAAGTGGCAACAAACAAACCAGTTGCTGTCACTTATCATACGGGTGGACAAACAGAAGTAGCTGCTACACCAGCAACAGGTCTTCCAAAAACAGGTCAAGAAGAATTGGCTTCAACCGTCCTTAGCCTCTTTGGCATGACCTCACTAGCTTTAGCAGGATTTGTAGCCAGCAAAAAACGTGAAGGTTAACTGGGGATAGCAAGTATACAAACTGTTTTTGCATAAAAAATTAAATGATTCTGCAATAGATATCATTTACTCCTTACTGGGACTTTCCGCCGTGAGAAAAGTGCTTGAAACAATATTGTTTCAAGCACTCGGGAGTTTTGAAACCTTAGGTTCAAAACTAAGTCATGGAACTTTGAAAAAGTTCGCTGACGTCCGTTCTCACCTAAGGAAAGTTTCTCAGAATACTTTGACTTCAAACTAAAACGTCCGTTCTTTTAAGAAACGGACGTTTTTGATGTCTTAGGCTGTTTTCTCCACCCAGACACTGCGGACAAAGAAGAGGCTGATCAGAGCTAGTGCTAGAAAGGCAATTCCAAGATAATAATAGGGGTGATCCATTGTGGTAGATCGACCAGAGAGGTTGACAATCCCTCGGTAGAGGACTCCGGCTGTGAGGGTAGCCACTCCTGAATTCCAAAGATTGAGAGTGATTCGAGAAAGTCCCTTGACCACTAATTGCATAGCCACGAGCAGGGCGCCACCGATCAAAGGAATCAAGAAGAGGTAGTGCATAAAGGCAGAGGTTTCGCCAAAACTAAAGTGTTCGTAGATGCGACTTCCAACAAAGAAGAAAGCTGAAATCAGAGAATACCAGAGAATCGTTTTTTTCAACCGTTGTTTGATAGGATTAGTAACCGATGTAGACAATGTCACTCACCGCCCTTTCTGAGATAGTACCATTTGTTGTTGGTTTGTTAATAACTTGTCCATTGAAGTAAAGGGTAGAAGATCCCCCCCCATCCAGGTTGTAGGCTGTTTTAACGCCATAAGACTTCATCACTTCTGCTAATTGGTAGAGAGACAGGCCTTGGCTTTCTGAAGTCCGTCCATCTGACACGACGATAATGTAGTGGTTTTCATCGATGATCCCAATCGCTGTCCGTGGATTTGACGCCATAGATTGCCCGACCTCTGAGTTGGTATCGACGGTAATTTCTCCATTTTCAACTAAGGAAGGACCGAAAGCGAGGAGATTGACGACCCCGTCTTTGACCAATTGATCCGCTGAGATCTCATCTTCATAGATAATTTTGAAGGATCCATCCTTGTAAATGGCTAGGTCACCATTGCTTGAATCTTCCCGAACGGTATCGCGGTAGACCACTCCATTTCGGATGACGTATCCTGTACTGTTAGCTCCGTAATAGTCACCATTCACTGCTAGAATGGCACTGTTGTTGGCAGCTGTGACAGAGGTCTTAGCAGTCACGTTGGTTCCGTAAGTGTTTTGTGCAAAGGCTGTTTTGAGGTAGTCAGATGAGCTGACTGTGATATCTGCAATGTAAACCTGGGTATTTTCAATCGTTTTTTCTGTTAGGCTCACCTGGATATTGTCATCTGAATAGCTAGTATCAGTCGTTGTAGCCGATGCAGCTGCTTTTTTGGCTGCCTTGGAGTCCGTAGTCGTAGCTTTTACGGTTTGGATGGCATCGGATAAGACAAAGGTCTTGAGCATCGAGTAGCTAAAACTGCTGGTCAAAAGAAGGCCAAAGCAGGCAGCATAGGTGTAGGATTTTTTAAAGAATTTCATGGTGGGTAGCAGTCCTTTCTTTGAAGATCACTTTTTTCTGGATCACCCATGAGACCAGAAAGAGGAGGAAGCCAACGACAATCTTACTGATCAGGAGATTAAGCCCGAAAGCAGTATAGAAGAGTCGAATCAAGAGCGTATCGAGAATAAAGAGGCCAAGAGCTAGACCAAAGTAGCCACTTCCGGTTTTAGCAACACTGTCTTTGTTCTTAAAGACCAGGTGCTTATTGGTCGAGTAGTTAAAGATGGAACTCGTCACACGAGCGATCCCATTCGCTAGGAGAATACGTAGACTAATGGGCACGGCCATCATCACGAAGAGGAAGAAGGCGTAGACCAGATAGTCAACGATAAAACTACTCAGAGAGGAGAGGGCAAACTTGAACATGTCCTTGTAGATCATGAGGCCATCTCGAATAGGTCGGAAATGGGAGCCTTCGTTGTCATTGATGTAGACCGTCTCGATGGGAATTTCCACGATGGGGAAGGACTTGCTTGCTGCGAGGAGCACATTCATTTCGTACTCATACCGTTGTCCCTCGATTTCTAACATAAAGGGGATCATGTTGGTTGTAAAGGCTCGAAGGCCAGTCTGCGTATCTGCCACAGCGACCCCTGTTTGTTGCTTAAACAAGAAGCGGGTCAATTTATTCCCGAAAGCAGAACGCAAAGGAACTTTCCCAGAGAAGGCGCGTGCTCCTAGAATAAGTGATCCAGGATGCTCTTGAGATTGGTTAACAACCCTGAAAATATCCCAAATTTTGTGCTGACCGTCTGCATCAGCTGTAACAATGCTTCCATAGGTACCTCTTTCTAGGATGTAGGCATAAGCAGTCTTGAGAGCTTGCCCTTTTCCTTGGTTGTGCTCGTGAGTCAGAACTGTCGCAAGATCCTCCAATTTGTCAAAAATCACTTTCTTGTCAGCGTCACTCCCATCGTCGACGACGATGATGTGGAGATCGCTCTTAGCGTGAACCAAGCGAACCAGTTTGACAAGATTCAGATCCGGTTGATAGGCGGGGATGATAAGATAATTCATAATCGTTCCTCGTTTCTTGAAATTTGTTGAAGCTAGTATAAAGACTCAAGCTTAAAGCTAACTGATATCAGTTTTCTTTAAGGAAAGGCGAGGAAGAGTGGGAATAGTTTCTACTATAAAAAGTCATTTTTTTGGGATGTTTCTTTCTTTTTTCTCGAAGGGAACGTCAAAAATCATTTTTTAAATCCTAAAGATAATTCTTGCCTTTGTTCCAAAAGTCTGGTATAATAGTTTCTTGTGAGTAAACCTCACTTACCCCTTGCAAAGACTTGGGGTCATTAGTCCAAAAGGAGGAACATTATCAATGGCTAAATACGAAATTCTTTATATTATTCGTCCAAACATTGAAGAAGAAGCTAAAAACGCTTTGGTAGCACGTTTCGATTCTATCTTGACTGACAACGGTGCAACTGTTGTTGAATCAAAAGATTGGGAAAAACGTCGTCTTGCATACGAAATCCAAGATTTCCGTGAAGGACTTTACCACATCGTAAACGTTGAAGCGAACGACGCTGTAGCTCTTAACGAGTTCGACCGTCTTTCAAAAATCAACGGTGACATTCTTCGTCACATGATCGTAAAAGTTGACGCGTAAGAAATCATCAGAGGTGACTTATGATTAACAATGTTGTACTTGTCGGTCGTATGACCCGTGATGCTGAACTTCGTTACACTCCAAGCAATCAAGCAGTTGCTACTTTCAGCCTAGCTGTCAACCGCAACTTCAAGAGTCAAAATGGAGAGCGCGAAGCCGATTTCATCAACTGTGTGATCTGGCGTCAGCAAGCAGAAAACTTAGCCAACTGGGCTAAGAAAGGTGCTTTGATTGGGATTACCGGTCGCATTCAAACACGTAATTACGAAAACCAGCAAGGTCAACGTGTTTATGTCACTGAAGTCGTAGCAGACAGCTTCCAATTATTGGAAAGCCGTGCAGCACGCGAAGGGCATGCAGGTGGTGGTTATTCATCAGGTAATGGTGGTTTTGCTGGAAATGCAGCCCCAAGCTTTGGTGGATCTGAACCAAGCAATGCAGCGCCAAACTTTGGTCGTGAAGAAAATCCATTTGGAGCGAATCCAATGGATATCTCAGACGACGATCTTCCATTCTAAGAATGGGTTTAACGAATTAAAACTATAAAGGAGAATTAAACATGGCTCAACAACGTCGTGGCGGATTCAAACGCCGTAAAAAAGTTGATTACATCGCAGCAAACAAAATCGAATATGTCGATTACAAAGATACTGAGCTTCTTAGCCGTTTCGTTTCAGAACGTGGGAAAATCCTTCCTCGTCGTGTAACTGGAACTTCAGCGAAGAACCAACGTAAAGTAACAACAGCTATCAAACGCGCTCGCGTAATGGCTTTGATGCCTTTCGTAAACGAAGATTAAAAAAGAGGTCCAGTGGACCTCTTTTTCACGAGCCTGGAAATGTAAGAGCGAGTTGAGGTCCAGTGGACCTCTTTTTCACGAGCTTGAAAATAAAAAAGCGAGTAAGACCCTTACGGGTCTTTTTTTCAGGTCCAGTGGACCTCTTTTTCATGAGCTTGAAAACAAGAGAGCGAATTAAGACCCTTACGGGTCTTTTTTCACGAGCTCGGAAATGTAAGAGCGAGTTGAGGTCCGGGGGACCTCTTTTTCAGACCCTTTGGATCTTTTTTTGCGAGCATAGAAATGTGATAGTGTGTTAGGTCCGTGTGAAGCTCTTTGATTTCCCAAGCTCTGATTATGCTATAATGAGGGGAGAAAGGTATCAAGGAGGGAACTATGAAGGAAGGTGTAATCATCAGGAGGATGATAAAGGCAGATATTGAGCACATCTCTCAAGCCTTTATCCACCAAGGGTGGCCAGGTAGAGAGGATATCTTGACTAGCTATTTTCAGGAGCAGGAGAATAGAGAGAGGGACGTATTAGTAGCTGAGTCGGATGGATTTGTGGCAGGCTATATCACTATATTGCCTGCTGCCAAGCACGGCCCTTTCGTGGGAGTCTATCCTGAACTATCTGATTTTAATGTTTTTGAACCATTTAGAAATCGAGGGATTGGGAATCAACTCTTAGAAGAGGCAGAAAAAAGAGTCCGGCTACTATCAGAGATTGTTACTTTAGGGGTTGGTTTACACTCGGGTTATGGCCCAGCTCAAAGACTGTATGTCAAACGGGGCTATATCCCAGATGGATCTGGAGTTTGGTTTAGGGATCAGCCCTTGGCCCCTTACAGTTCTTGTGAAAACAATGATGACTTAGTCCTCTATTTTTCAAAAAGGTTGAACAGGGAAATACAGTAAAACAAAAACGGATGAAAACTTCATCCGTTTCTTTTTAGCGTCGAGTTGCGGGTGCTGTGCTCGAACTTTTAATATTAAAGCGTTTCTTGAGGTAGAAGCGAAGGACAAGTGCTAAAGCTCCTAAAACGATGGCGAAGACATCTGGAATAGTTGGGTTGAGAACCTGTGGGAGTAAGGAAGTAAAGGACAAGACAATGACCCAAAGGAACATGACTCCAACAAGAATCGGCATGGATTTCCAAAGAGAAGGACGCTCGCTGCGATCTTTGGTGCCATCCATATACTGATAGAAGAAGTAGTACATGAGATATAAGAGCAAAGCCCCTGTCAAACTTCCAAGGATCAAGGTGATCAAACCATAGCCAGTACGACGCGGTGCAACCAAGTTCATAAAGGCGCTAATCGCAGCAAAAACACCAAAGATAAAGAGGAAGGAATCCAAAATCATGAGAGAGGGAGCATCGTTTAATTTCGGATGCTCTTTTTCATAGCGTTCTTTCTCGCTGAAAGAGTTCGCCCAGACAGTTGGAGCTCCAAAAAGGGTCCGTGCTGGAATTCCTTTTCCTTGGTTTTCATGGATAGCTGGTAGAATTTCTTGGATGAGGCTTTCTGCTTCTTCCTCTGTCTTTCCGTTTTCAAGCAATTGGTGTTTGGCGATCCGGATAAATTCTTGATTTTTCTTACTAAGTTGATGAAGGTCGGTGTGAGACATAGTTACTCCTTTGATGTACAAGTTTGGTTAGAACCATTTTTTATGGATGAGGTAGACGACGAGAGACCCGGTCAGGGCAAAGGCGATGAAAATAATCAGCCAGAAGGCATGAGGTTCGCCATTGAGCGGAAGCTCATTGTCCTTGAAGTTCATCCCGTAGGCCGAAAAGATCATGGTCGGAATGGACATGACAATGGTAACGAGGGCCAGGGTCTTCATGATGTTGTTCTGGTTGTTGGAGATGATCGATGCGAAGGTATCGGTCATGGAGTGCAGGATATTTCCATAAATATCTGCCATCTCGATGGCCTGCTGGGTTTCGATCAAGGTATCTTCCAACAGATCCTCGTCTTCTAGGTATTTCTTGATGTTACTTGTAGCGCTGGTCAATTTCTTGATCACGCGCTCATTGGTTTTCAGAGAGGCCTTAAAGTAGACGATGGTTTTTTCCAACTCCATCAACTCAATCAGTTCTTCATTACGCGTTGATTTGTGCAATTGACTTTCAATCTGTTCGCTTTTGCGATCCAAGGTACGAAGCGCAGACAAGTAGAGTTCAGCGTTGCGATAGAGGATCTGAAAGATAAAGCGTGACCTCATAAAGGTATAGAAATTCCGCAAGCGTCGGTTGATAAAGATATCGAGAAGCGGCAATTTCTCCAAGCAAGTCGTGATAATAGCCTCTTCTGTCAGGATAATCCCTAGCGGAATGGTCACGTAGTAGGTCTGATTGTTCCGCTCTTCCTTGATGGGAACGTCTACGATGATCAAGGTATACTCATCTTCGATGGTCATACGGGACATTTCTTCCGCATCGAGTGGTGCCCGTAAGTCTGCAATATCGATATTAAAAGCAGAGGCGATTTCCATCGATTCACTTTGAGAAGGGTTAACAAGGTTGATCCAGCTACCGGGTTCCAGCGTCTCTATTTCTTTAAATTCAGTCGTTGTCGATAAAAAGACCTGTTTCATGGTGCCTCCCCTTGTTTTTTTACACCTTAACATTATATCAGAAAAAGGACGGTTTTGGATAAAAGAATACTAAAAAATTTGTTATAATGGAGGTTAACAAAAAGGTGATTAGAGTAAGAACATGCAAGATAAAATTGTCATTCATGGGGCACGCGCCCATAATTTAAAAAATATAGACGTGGAAATTCCACGGGACAAATTAGTTGTGGTGACGGGCTTGTCTGGTTCTGGAAAGTCCAGTCTGGCCTTTGATACCCTCTATGCAGAAGGTCAGCGCCGCTACGTGGAGAGCTTATCAGCCTATGCCCGGCAGTTCTTGGGAAATATGGAAAAACCAGATGTGGACTCCATTGACGGCTTGAGTCCAGCCATTTCCATCGACCAAAAAACGACCAGTAAAAACCCCCGTTCTACAGTGGGGACGGCAACAGAGATCAATGACTACCTGCGCTTGCTCTATGCGCGTGTAGGGACGCCTTATTGTATCAATGGGCATGGAGCGATTACGGCTTCTTCTGTTGAGCAAATTGTTGATCAAGTCTTAGAATTACCAGAGCGCCAACGCCTGCAAATTCTAGCCCCTATTATTCGCAAGAAAAAAGGCCAGCACAAGAATATCATTGAAAAGGTGCAAAAAGACGGCTATGTCCGGGTGCGGGTCGATGGGGAGATCTATGATGTGACAGAGGTTCAAGAACTATCTAAAAGCAAGCAGCACACGATTGAAGTAGTTGTGGACCGAATCGTGATTAAAGAGGGCATCCGCTCGCGGCTCTTTGATTCGATTGAAGCAGCTCTTCGAATTGCGGATGGTTATGTCGTGATTGATACCATGGACGGCAAGGAGCTACTCTTTTCTGAGCATTATGCTTGTCCAGTCTGTGGCTTTACCGTCCCTGAATTAGAGCCCCGCCTCTTTTCTTTCAATGCGCCTTTCGGATCTTGTCCAGACTGTGATGGGCTGGGTATTAAGCTAGAGGTGGACTTGGATTTGGTGGTGCCAGATGATCGCTTAACCCTTCGCGAAGGAGCACTTGCTCCTTGGAATCCGATCTCTTCCAACTACTATCCACAGATGTTGGAGCAGGCCATGATCCATTTTGGCGTTGATATGGACCAGCCGTTTTCCGATCTTTCTCAAGAAGAAAAGGACTTGGTCCTCTATGGTTCAAATGGCAAGGAATTCCACTTCCACTATGAAAATGAGTTTGGTGGGGTTCGCGATATTGAGATTCCTTTTGAAGGGGTCGTAAACAATATTCACCGTCGTTTCCGTGAGACCAATAGTGATTTCACCCGCAACCAAATGCGCTCTTATATGAACGAATTGACCTGTGCGACCTGCCATGGCTACCGTCTCAATGACCAAGCTCTCTCTGTTCGTGTCGGAGGAGAAAAAGGGATGCATATCGGGGAAGTGTCAGATCTATCAATTGCGGACCACTTAAAAGCTGTGGATAAGTTGGTTTTAACGGACAATGAAGCTACGATTGCAAGACCGATCCTAAAAGAGATTAAGGATCGCTTGACCTTCTTAAACAATGTGGGGCTCAATTACTTGACCCTGTCACGATCGGCTGGGACCTTATCAGGTGGAGAAAGCCAGCGCATTCGCTTGGCAACCCAGATCGGTTCCAACCTCTCTGGTGTCCTTTACATCTTGGATGAGCCGTCTATCGGCCTCCATCAAAGGGACAATGACCGCTTGATTGCCAGTCTCAAGAAGATGCGCGATTTAGGCAACACCTTGATCGTCGTCGAACATGATGAAGATACCATGAGAGAGGCAGACTACCTGATCGATGTCGGCCCAGGTGCCGGTGTTTTTGGGGGAGAGATAGTTGCGGCTGGAACTCCTAAGCAGGTGGCTCGCAACAGCAAATCCATCACTGGCCAGTACTTGTCCGGCAAACGCAAGATTCCGGTTCCAACAGAGCGCCGTTCAGGAAATGGTCGTTCTATTGAAATTACTGGAGCCAGTGAGAATAACTTACAAGATATCACAGCGCGCTTTCCTCTGGGCAAATTCATCGCAGTCACTGGAGTTTCCGGTTCTGGAAAATCGACCTTGATCAATGGCATCTTGAAAAAAGCCATCGCTCAAAAGCTCAACCGTAATTCGGAAAAACCAGGGAAATACAAGACGATTCAGGGGATTGAGCATATCGATCGCTTGATCGACATTGATCAAAGCCCGATTGGCCGGACTCCTCGTTCTAATCCAGCGACCTATACAGGCGTCTTCGATGACATTCGTGATCTCTTTGCACAGACCAATGAAGCTAAAATTCGGGGCTATAAAAAAGGCCGCTTTAGTTTCAATGTCAAGGGCGGGCGTTGTGAGGCCTGCTCAGGAGATGGGATCATCAAGATTGAAATGCACTTCTTGCCGGATGTCTTCGTCCCTTGTGAAGTCTGCCATGGACGTCGTTACAATAGTGAGACTCTCGAAGTCCACTACAAGGAAAAAAATATCGCAGAAGTGCTGGATATGACGGTCAACAAGGCAGTTGAATTCTTCAAGCACATTCCAAAAATTGAACGCAAACTCAAGACCATCCAAGATGTAGGCTTGGGCTATGTAACGTTGGGGCAACCAGCGACTACTCTTTCAGGTGGAGAAGCACAACGGATGAAGTTGGCTTCCGAATTGCACAAGCGCTCTACAGGAAAATCCTTCTATATCTTGGATGAACCAACGACCGGACTTCATACGGAGGATATCTCGCGCTTGATCAAAGTCTTAGAGCGATTTGTGGATGATGGCAATACGGTCCTTGTGATTGAGCACAATTTGGATGTCATTAAGACAGCAGACCATATCATTGATTTAGGACCAGAAGGTGGTGTCGGTGGAGGAACTATTATTGCAACCGGAACACCAGAAGAAGTAGCAGCAAATCCCGCCAGCTACACAGGACAATATTTGAAAGGAAAATTACAATGAATCAACGGATCAGCAACTTAAGAAACAAAATGAAAGCCCAAAACCTCAAAGCGGTATTGATTAACAATTTGAAAAATGTTTATTATTTGACCAATTTCTGGGGTTCAAACGGGACCGCTTTGGTGACAGAAGAACGCATGGTCCTCTTTACGGATTCGCGCTACACCATCCATGCCCATGCGACTTGTTTCCCCTTTGTAGAGATTGTGGAAACTCGCGATGAGTTGACTGCAGCTGCAGAGATCGTTAAGGATCTTGGAATCAAAGAACTTGGTTTTGAGGACGAAGTGACGGTAGCCTACCATGCCCGCATGGCTTCTGTTTTCAGTGGCATTACCCTTCGATCCCTAGCGAACTTTGTGATGGAATTGCGCTTGATTAAAGATGAAACTGAGATTGCGGCCATTAAAAAAGCTTGTAGCATCTCTGACCAAGCCTTCCAAGATATTTTAGACTATATCAAGGTAGGGAAAACGACAGAGTTGGAAGCAGCGACTTTCCTCGATTTTAGAATGCGGGAGTTAGGAGCTTCTGGTGTATCTTTCGATATTATTTCAGCAGCTGGTGAACGCTCTGCCATGCCTCACGCGACTCCAAGTGATCGGGTGATTTCAGCAGGAGATGCCTTGACCCTTGATTTTGGCTGCTTGTATAACCACTATGTCAGCGATATGACACGGACAATCTATGCAGGACATGTCAGCGACAAGGAAAGAGAAATTTACGAAACCGTTTTGAAAGCCAATCAAGCCTTGATTGCTGCTGCTAAAGATGGACTTGGCTTCCGTGATTTTGATAAAATCCCACGCGATGTGATCGAGGCAGCCGGCTATGGTCAATACTTCACGCATGGAATCGGTCATGGAATTGGGCTAGATATCCACGAAGAACCATACTTCAGCCAAACGTCTAAAGAGGCGATTCAAGCAGGGATGGTCTTAACAGATGAACCAGGTATTTATATCGAAGGTCTCTCTGGTGTGCGGATCGAAGATGACCTCTTGATCACAGAAACTGGCTGTGAAGTCTTGACTCTTGCTCCTAAAGAATTGATTGTCCTATAAAATAGACAGTATTTTCTTAACCCCTGTGTAACAAACAAAGATAAGAAAAGAGGCCTATGAAAAAACGAAGTGTAATAGTTGGAATTCTTCTAGTAGTCCTGCTGTTTGTATTTGTTCCTTCTGCCCATGCAGGGGTCGGTAATACAGATAGTGGTGGCAGTAGCTTGATTGATTCAGGTGGCGGTAGCAGTTGGTCCGATAGTGGCAGTAGCTGGTCCGATGGCGGAAGTAGTTGGTCTGGTGGCAGCAGCTGGTCTGGTGGATCCAGTAGCTACAGTTCTAGTTCTGGAACAGACTCTGGTGGTGTAGTGGCAGTTTTTGCTATCGTTGGATTGATTGGATTTATCTATAATATTGCAAAAGAGGCTAATGATAGTGAGGAGTCAATCTCTTCAAATAGTGGTCCAAAACGGACAACCGAAGAGCGGGCCGGTCGACCAATTGAAAACAACTATGAAGCGATTCGCCGCATCCGTAAACTGGATCCAATGTTTGATGAAGACCGCTTCTTGTCGCAAGTCAAGCTGGTTTATCTTCAATTGCAGTCTGCTTGGACAGAAAAAGATTGGAATTCCGTACGGAATTTAGAAAGTACGAGTCTTTATGAGCAGCACTTGACGCAGTTACAAGAGCATATTCGTGCCAAAACAACCAATGTTCTAGAGCGCGTGCGTGTGGAAGATTCGAAGATCAAAGACTTTATCGAAAATCCAGAAGGCAATGACCGCATCGAAGTCATTCTGTCATCGACGATGAGAGATTACATCCGAAATGATGAAACGGGCCGTGTGATCGAAGGGGATCCAACCAAAGATCTCTTTACCGTTTACCGCATGGTCTTCCTCCGTGAACATGGAGCTCAGACAGAGATCATTAAGAATTCAGAAGTCGTTAGTGATCACTGTCCGAACTGTGGTGCGCCACTGACCATCGATTCAATCGACAAGTGTGAATATTGCCAAGCATCCTTGAAGCACAATCCAAAAGATTGGGTCTTGGATGTCTACGAAGTTGTGGATGAAATTGAATTCTACAGATAGGAGAATGTATGGGATTTATTAAAGCAGCCCTTTCAGCGGGCATTTCAAGTTTTCAAGATAGTAAATTTAAGGAAGCCATTACTTTGCCGGAAGCTGTTCCAGCAACAGCTTTGGCCATTAAGGGACAGCTCTTAACCAAAGATCCAGATGGGCGCTCTCGTCAGAGTAACCAAAATACGGGCCTATTGACAGATGGTTCTGTTGTCATTGTTCCCCAAGGATATGTTGCTCTCTTGGTCAATAATGGAACTTTTCTAGGAGACCTTCTAGAAGCAGGGAGTCACGAATGGCAAGCCGGTGAAAATGCCTGGTTGTTTGAAAAGGGTGGTGTGAAAGGAACGTGGGATCAGTTCAAGAACCGTTTCTCATTTGGAGGCCAAGTGGTCACCCAACAAGAAATTATTTTTGTGCGGATGCAACCTTTTACAGGAAATAAATTTGGTACTCAAAATCCAGTCGAGTACTTTAGCGACCGTTACCAACAACTTCTTAGTATTCGTTTTTATGGTCTTTATGATGTTAAAGTGGCAGATCCTGTACTCTTTTACATCAGTGCAGTCAGTCGTCAAATCACTGCAGATAAGCCATTTACCTTGGAAGATGTGGCTCAGGGCACCTTGCGCCAAAATCTGGCTCCAAAAATTGCAGTGGCCATTTCAAAATATACAGCAGAAAATAAAGCGGACATTTACAATATCAATGCGGACCAAGATGTCTTCAATGAAGTTGCAAAACGCGAAGTCAACAAAACTTGGACAGAATTATATGGTATCGAATTAACCAATGTCCTCATCGAAGATTTGAGCTACGATGCAGACAGTATGGCCAAGGTCAATAAACTGGACAGTGAATTGGCAGCGATGAAGTACAATACCATTGAAATCGAAGAACGTCGTGCTCGCAATGAAGCCTTGGTCGCAGCTGCTAAAAATGAAGGTGGCAATGGTATGAACATGATCATGGGGATGAACTTGGGTCAAGCCCTTGGCAATGACCTTCAAAAACAAGCCTCTCCAGCTCAAGACAAGCCACATACCTTCTACATTGAAGTAGATGGAAAATATGTCCATGTCACCAAAGATGCGGATGGCAACATTGTGCCTGTGGACCAATAAGGAATAGAGAAGATGGAGTTGGAGATATAGAGATTCTAAGGACTCGTTCCTGCAATCTCTCTCCCCCTTCTAGTCTTCCTAAAAAGAGAAAATTGCTGTTTGAGAAAAATCAAATAGTGTGTTACAATAAAGAGTAATCTATTTTTAAAAAAGAGGTAATAAAACATGATCGAAGCAAGTAAATTGAAAGCTGGTATGACTTTTGAAACAGCTGATGGAAAATTGATCCGCGTTTTGGAAGCTAGCCACCACAAACCAGGTAAAGGAAACACTATCATGCGTATGAAATTGCGTGATGTCCGTACTGGTTCAACATTTGATACAAGCTACCGTCCAGAAGAAAAATTTGAACAAGCGATTATCGAAACAGTTCCAGCTCAATACTTGTACAAAATGGATGATACAGCCTACTTCATGAACACTGAAACATATGACCAATATGAAATTCCAGTTGTGAATGTAGAACAAGAATTGCTTTACATCCTTGAAAACTCAGAAGTAAAAATTCAATTCTACGGAAGCGAAGTCATCGGTGTAACAGTTCCTACAACTGTTGAATTGACTGTTGCAGAAACTCAACCATCTATCAAAGGTGCTACAGTGACTGGTTCTGGTAAACCTGCTACAATGGAAACTGGTTTGGTCGTAAACGTTCCTGACTTCATCGAAGCTGGACAAAAATTGGTCATTAACACTACTGAAGGAACTTACGTTTCTCGTGCATAAGAGACATCTCAGGGTGTCAAATAGAAAGGAACTTCTATGGCAACTGAACAATTTGGTGACATCGTTATTGCACCACGTGTATTAGAAAAAATTATTGCGATTGCGACAGCAAAAGTAGAGGGTGTCTATTCGCTTGAAAACAAGAGTGTTTCAGATAGCTTATCCAAACGCTCCCTTGGACGTGGCGTCTACCTTCATACAGAAGAAGATGGTCAAGTTTCAGTAGACATCTATCTCTATTTAGAATACGGAGTGGCTGTACCATCTGTCGCTGTAGCCATTCAAAAAGCGGTCAAGTCAGCAGTTTATGATATGGCAGATGTAACCTTGGATGCTGTCAACATTCACGTTGTCGGTATCGCAACGGAAAAATCTCCAAAACCAGACTTGAAAGACTTGTTTAATGAGGACTTCCTCAATGACTGATGAAATTTTATTAGAATCACGTCGAGATTTGCGTGAGCGCGCCTTCCAAGCCTTGATGGCCTTGGAATACGATGGAGACATTGTTGAAGCTTGTCGCTTTGCTTATCTACATGACAAGGACCTAGCAGAAGACAAAGAAGTCGATCTTCCTGCCTTTCTCATGAATCTCGTGACGGGTGTCTATCAGTCAAAAGATCAACTAGACCAACAAATCGGTCAACATTTGAAAACCGGCTGGACTGTTGAGCGCTTGACCTTGGTAGAGAAAAATATCCTTCGTCTGGGAATTTATGAAATGACAGAGTTTGATACACCACAGATCGTCGCAGTCAATGAAGCGGTGGAATTGGCCAAAGCCTTTTCAGATGAAACCTCTTCACGATTTGTCAACGGTGTCCTCAGTCAATTTGTGACAGAAGAATAAGTGAAAAGAGCCTACTGGCTCTTTTTTTGTAAAAAAATATCCCCACAGTTTCTACTGAGGGGATATTGCTTTTAGACACTTTTTCCAGAGTGGAGACTAACGGGCAAGAAATAACCGGTAGTTGCTACTTTTTTTCCTTCGATCTTTTGGAGTAAAAGATCCACCATGAGGATAGCAATGTCTTCGAGGGGTTGTTGGATGGTTGTCAGTTCAGGAGTATAATTTTCGATAAACTGAGTGCCATCATAGCCGATTACTTTCAAATCTTGAGGAATCTGGAGTTCTAACTCTTTTGCGACTTTCATGATCAAGATCGCCGTCAAATCATCGGAGGCGAAAATGGCATCTGGTTTGTGGTGGGTTAAAATCTGTTTGATTTCCATTTCTTTGCGAATAGGGGAGAAATCACTGGAAACATTAATGATCATGGACTCAGGTAGAACCGATGCAAACCCCGCATGACGCAAGCCTGTTGGGGAGTTGGAGTTGTCATTCCCTGTGATCATGATAATCTTTCGGGCTCCGGTTTTTACTAAAGTTTCTGCTGCAAGCACCCCGCCAGCGTAGTTGTCTGAAGAGACAACCGGAATTTCTGGGGAGAGGTTGCGGTCAAAAGCAATGATAGGAGCAGTTACCCGGTTGTAATCTTCAATGCCCAAATTATGACTTCCTGAAATGATGCCATCTACCTGGTTAGCCTCCAACATCTCAATATATTCGCGCTCTTTTTCGGAGTCGTGTTCACTATTGCAGATGATGGTTTTATAGCCGTGTTTGAAGAGTTGGTGCTCTAGTTTGTCGATTAATTCAGCATAGAAAACATTGCTGATGTTGGGAAAGATCAAGCCGACTAACTTGGCTGATTTTCCTTGGAGGCTACGAGCAACATTGTTAGGTTTATAGCCCAATTCTCGCATGGCTTCTTGGACTTTTTGGATCGTTTTTTCAGACAGGTATCCTTTTTTATTGATGACCCGTGAGACAGTAGTAGGGCTGACACCGGCGAGTTTGGCGACATCAGTTAGCTTTGCGACCATAATCAAGTTCGTAGTAAGTTCCAGTAGGGTTTCCAGACTTGATCAATATTCCATTTTGATCCGCATGTGGGTAGACCCGACCAGAAAATACTTTTTCTCCTTTATTGATAAAGATTTCAAAAATTGAATTGTCAATGAAAATATTAGCGGTTGTGGCTTGGTTAGCGATTGGGCAGCTACGGCTCGTACCGAATTCTTGGGCATATTGCTCACCTGCCTGGCTACGATCGACTGTGACTAATCCCTTAGAGAGATCGAATGAGAGAGCTAAGCCCTTTCCTTCTGCATCTGCAAAGAGGACGATTTCGTTTTGGCTATCTTTTTCAAACTGCAATTCCAATTCATAGCAGTTCTTGGTTTGTGCCTTGTTGGCAAATGCCTCACACTCAGCTCGCAAGTCCTTGATCGCTTCAACTGGGTATTGGTAGAGCTTGCCGTCTTTGATGGTTAATTCTTTGACCAGTGAGAGAGCTCCTTGGTAGTCATAGGAATCTGTTGGATAAGAAACATCAGGAAGACCTAGCCAGCTAACAGCATAGGCGCGTCCATCGGGTGCATTAAATCCTTGAGTCGCATAGGCTTCAAAACCATAGTCGAGATTATGCAATTCGGATACATCGACCATTTCGGCCTTTTCTGGGTCAAAGCTTGCCCCGATCTTGTACATATTTGGATAGATATTGTCATAATCGAGGACCGATTTATCTAAGCCTTGAGGACAGTAGAGGAGAACGGGTTGATCTCCAACAAAGACTAGGTTGGGACATTCCATCATATAAGCTGTCCGATCGTTTGCAAAATCCAAGTCACCGACTGCAACCCAGTTGGTATAGTCGTTATCTACAGCCTTATAGAGACGGATGAATCCTTTCTTCTCAAGGTCTTGACCACCGACGATAGTGTAGTATTGCCCCTTAAAGTTAAAAATCTGTGGGTCACGGAAGTGACCCGTAGAGTCAGCTGGTTGATCAATCAAAATTTTGTCAATTTTTTCAATCTTTCCGTCTTTGTCCATCAAAGCACCGACTTGGTAAGGATGACGAACCCATTCTGCATCACGAACATTTCCAGTGTAGAATAAGAATAGTTTGTCACCAAACTGCATGGCTGATCCAGAATAAGCTCCATGGCTATCCAGATCTGTGTCTGGAAGAAGCGTTACACCAGTTTCTTTGAAATGAACCAAGTCTTCACTTTCTGTTTGTACCCATGATTTTAACCCATGGGCTGCACCAAATGGGAAATTTTGGTAAAACAAGATCCATTTTCCATCAAAGTAGGAAAAACCGTTAGGATCATTTAAGAGACCAGCTTTTGGCTCAACATGATAGTGTGTATGCCAAGGAGATTTCGCCATATGATCTTGGATGGCTTGCTTTTCCTCTGTTGTCCAGTCTTCGTAACGTCTGTAACGACGTTCAGTTGTCCATTCCATTTTATTCCTCCGAATTTTTTCTTACTTCCATAGTAACGATTTCCTATTAAAAATGCAAGCAATAAATGAAAAAAATGGCAAAAAATGTCAAACGATTGACACCTGCAAGAAGGAGTTTTAAAGAGGATTAAAAATGAAAACGAATGAAAATATGAAAGTTTTTGAAAGTGAAAAAACTAGGAAGGACCCTTTGATAGCGCCACTAAAGCGATTATGTGAATGAAAATTCTTACATCCTATCAAAAGCTGTCAAAATAGTTTAAAAAGTTTCAAAAAAATTCTGCAAAACGCTTGACATATTTTCAATACGTGGTACAATTAAAAACGTAGAAACGATTTAACCGTTTACATTACAAAAAATAAGGAGATTTTTGCAAAATGTCAAATACAGAAATTGCAAAGCAGGTCATCGATGCAATCGGTGGGGTTGAGAACGTTAGCAGTGTTGCTCACTGTGCGACTCGTCTTCGCGTGATGGTAAAAGATGAATCAAAAATCAACAAAGATGTTGTTGAGAATATCGAAAAAGTACAAGGTGCTTTCTTTAACTCAGGTCAATACCAAATTATCTTTGGTACTGGTACTGTAAACAAGATTTACGATGAAGTCGTAGCTCTTGGATTACCAACCTCAACTAAGGCTGAGATGAAAGCTGAAGCAGCTAAACAAGGGAATTGGTTCCAACGCGCGATCCGTACTTTCGGTGATGTCTTTGTACCAATTATTCCAGTTATTGTTGCGACTGGTCTTTTCATGGGTGTCCGTGGTTTAGTGAATGCCCTTGGTGTGACTCTTCCAGAAGATATCACAACTTACACCCAAATTTTAACAGATACAGCCTTTATTATCTTGCCTGGTCTTGTTGTTTGGTCAACTTTCCGTGTATTTGGTGGAAATCCGGCAGTGGGTATTGTACTTGGTATGATGCTTGTTTCGGGTTCACTTCCAAATGCTTGGGCTGTTGCTAGTGGTGGTGAAGTGACTGCCATGAAATTCTTTGGCTTCGTTCCGGTTGTAGGTTTGCAAGGGTCTGTTCTTCCAGCCTTCATTATCGGGGTTCTTGGTGCAAAATTTGAAAAATCACTTCGAAAAGTAGTTCCGGATGTATTAGATCTTTTGGTGACTCCTTTTGTGACACTCTTCGTGATGTCAATTCTTGGATTATTCGTTATTGGACCAGTTTTCCACGTAGTTGAAACGTATATCTTAATTGGTACAAAAGCAATTCTTAACTTGCCATTTGGTCTTGGTGGATTGCTCATTGGTGGAGTTCACCAATTGATTGTCGTATCTGGTGTCCACCATATCTTTAACTTGCTTGAAGTTCAATTGTTAGCAGCCGATCATGCTAATCCGTTTAATGCGATCATTACTGCAGCAATGACAGCCCAAGGTGCTGCGACAGTTGCAGTAGCTGTGAAAACTAAAAATGCAAAATTGAAAGCTTTAGCTTTCCCAGCAGCACTTTCTGCCTTCCTCGGTATCACTGAGCCTGCTATCTTCGGGGTTAACTTGCGTTTCCGTAAACCATTCTTCCTTTCATTGATCGCAGGTGCAATCGGTGGTGGATTGGCATCTCTCCTTGGACTTGCTGGAACAGGTAATGGTATCACTATCATTCCTGGTACAATGCTTTATATTGGTAATGGTCAACTTGCTCAATATTTGCTTATGGTAGCAGTTTCATTTGCGCTTGGATTTGCATTGACTTACATGTTTGGTTATGAAGATGAAGCTCCTGTGGTTGCTTCTGAAAATGCGACAACTGAACGTCTGGTTGAAGAAGAAACAACTGGAAATGTTCCTGCATCTCTTCAAGATGAAACGATCATCTCACCTATCGTTGGTAGTGCTGTAACGCTTGCTGATGTGAATGATCCTGTCTTCTCAAGTGGAGCGATGGGACAAGGGATTGCTATCAAACCAACTGAAGGCGTTGTCTATGCACCAGCAGATGCGGAAGTAACTATTGCTTTTGCGACTGGACATGCTTACGGTTTGAAAACAGCTAATGGTGCTGAAATCTTGATCCACGTTGGGATTGATACAGTATCAATGAATGGTGAAGGATTTGATCAAAAAGTAGCTCAAGGCGATAAAGTCAAAGCTGGTGAAGTCCTTGGTACATTTGATGCAGCGAAAATTGCCGCAGCTGGTCTTGAAGACACAACTATGGTGATCGTCACTAACACAGCTGACTTTGCTTCTGTCACACCTGTTGCAACTGGATCTGTTGCGAAGGGTGATGCGATCATCGAAGTCAAAGCTTAATCGAAAAATAAGTTCTCAAGGACTGGTCTATCATCTCCAGTCCTTGAATTTTATTTCTCAAAAAAAGTGTGTTTTTTCTTTAGAGAAGAGAAAAAGATTGACTACAAAATATGCTATAATAAATACAGGATATTTCTCATAATAAAAAAGGAGCCAACATGACAAAATTATATGGAAGTTTGGAAGCTGGCGGTACAAAATTTGTTTGTGCAGTTGGTGATGAAAACTATAATGTTGTGGAAAAAGTACAATTTCCAACAACCAAGCCAATTGAGACGATTGATAAGTGTATTGAATTTTTCTCAAAATTTGAGGATCTAGTTGGGCTTGCGATTGGATCATTTGGACCAATTGATATCGATCCAAATTCAAACACTTATGGTTTCATCACAACGACTCCAAAACCAAATTGGGCCAATGTAGATATCGTTGGGGCTTTCCGTCGTGCCTTGAATGTACCTATCTATTTCACAACAGATGTAAATAGTTCTGCCTATGGAGAAGTAGTCGCACGCAATAACGCGGGTGGCCATATCGAAAACTTGGTTTACTATACAATCGGAACAGGAATCGGAGCTGGTGTCATCCAACGTGGCGAGTTTATCGGGGGAGCTGGACACCCAGAAATGGGGCACTACTATGTGGCTCAACACCCAATGGATGTGGAAAAAGAATTCAAGGGTGTTTGTCCTTTCCACAATGGCTGTTTGGAAGGTCTTGCGGCTGGTCCTAGTCTCGAAGCTCGTACGGGTATTCGTGGGGAAAACATTGAACTCAACAGCAATGTATGGGATATTCAAGCCTACTACATCGCACAAGCAGCAGTGAATGCGACAGTTACCTTCCGCCCAGACGTCGTTGTCTTTGGAGGGGGAGTAATGGCTCAACAACATATGTTAGATCGTGTTCGCACGAAATTTACTGCCCTCTTGAACGGTTACCTCCCTGTACCAGATGTGAGAGATTATATTGTGACACCTGCAGTTGCCGGCAATGGTTCAGCGACCTTGGGGAACTTTGTCCTTGCAAAAGAAGTGAGCGAAAAGCTTAAAAAATAAGAAGCAATTGTCTCTTAGAGGTTAGAAACAAGAGCGAGGAGGCTGGGACAAAAGTCCTAGCCTCTCAATTATTTTTGGATTGTCGAGCAAGACGCAGTGGTTGAGTGGGCTCT
>CAKPZX010000028.1 GCA_934215455.1 uncultured Streptococcus sp. | reverse complement strand
GCATACTGGGATGCAGCATCCTGTTGGTGATTGGCAATAAAGCTATTCAACTGATCGCTATTAAAGAATTGTTGAAAGGCAGAGGAATCATAGCCTTTCTTGGTAAACCATTGCGGAGAAACCACATAAACAGCTGTATTGTCCTTGAGTTCTGGCAAAATCTGTTGCATTCCAAAATACTGGTTCAAAGAAGCCGCACCACGTTCTCCTAAAAAGTAGGGTCTGTAATTACGGTCATATTTTTCAGCCAAAACCGCTGGATGCACCACATCAAAACGCAACCATTCACTTGATCCGAAATAAGGAACAAAGCGATGCTGTGGATCAGAAAGTGCTTCTTGCTTCTTTGTACGACTCTTGAAGCCTTCTGCATTGAGACTAACCGCAGCTTTTTTCTCTTCGGTATAGTTGTGCTTATGATTGATTGGATAAAAGAATAATAAAGCTGCTACCATGAGGAGCGCACAAAATACGGGCCCTAAAATCAGCCACAAACGCTTAAGCATTCTGAAGCTCCGTTACACCTTCTACGATCTTGTTGGCAGTGTTCCAATCATCGCGTCCAAATTCAGATACAGGAACACGGATCCCAAAGCGATTTTCCAATTCCACAATCAATTCGACTGTTCCCATACTATCAAGGACACCCGCATCAAAGAGATCCTCATCCATCATGTCTGAGACATCTTCCATAAACAATTCGTCAATAATTTCAATTACTTGTGATTTTACATCCATTTTTCTATTCTCCTTTTATTTCAATTTTGGAAACCATTGTTGATCCAAGAATCCTGAGAAAATCAGGAAGGACAGCATCACTGTGTTAAAAGTGATAAAGATCCCTAAAGCTTTGGTCCAACGATTGTCCGGTATAGGATCCAATCCTTTTGCTTTTCTTTCTTTATTGATGGTCTTTTTCTTGCGAATCCAAGCATCATTGATGACCAGTCCTAGCCCATGGAAGAGCCCATAAGCGATGTAGTACCAGGTCACCCCGTGCCAGAAGCCCATGACCAACATATTGATAATATAGGCAACATTTGAGGTGGTAATTCGGCTCTTGAATACTTTATTGCGCATCAATACCATCACGAGACGCATAAAGACAAAATCACGGAACCAGAAAGATAAACTCATATGCCAACGATTCCAGAATTCCTTTAAGTCACGTGATTTAAAGGGACGGTCAAAGTTGATGGGACTTTTAATCCCCATCAGATTGGAAGCTGCTAAAGCAAACATGGAATACCCTGCAAAGTCAAAGAAGAGGTCAAAGCCATAAACATACATGACCCCCAGCGTTCCAAGGTTAAAGAATCCACCTTGAGACAAGGCATAGGTCTGCACATGACCTAACAATAAGTGGCCAAAAATATGAGCTAGGATAAATTTATAAAGGAAGCCATACATGATATACTTAACAGCTTGCTCCAACATATCCAATAATTCTTCACGCTCAGGAATGGCTTTATAATCCTCATTAAAACGCTTGAAACGATCAATCGGTCCACTTGAGAAGGTCGGCATAAAGAGCATAAAGCGTAAGAATTCCCAGAGTGTGAATTCTTTCAAGACACCATCTCGCATTTCGATGATCATTCCGACAGCCCGGAAGGTTAAATACGAAATCCCTAAAAATCCAAACAAGGATTGGTGCCCATTCTTGATCGCTGGCTCCACCTTAACAAAGATCAGGGGCAAGACAGACAAGAAGGAATGAAGATAGAAAATCCACTTGTTGTCCGCTTTTTGACGATAGATCTTGTAGGAATACACAATCAAGATTTGCCAGACTACGTAAAAGAGCAGGGCATAAATTTGCTTGAGATTCGAACCTGTCAGCATCAAAATGATAAAGATCAGACTCACCAGTCCTTCATAAATCGGAAATCTCTTTTTGAAAAAGAGGCCCACAAAGATCGGCAAAAAAGCTAGAATGAGGTAGATAAAATAGATCGGTGTTCCATAGTGTTCTAAATGAGGGAGCTGTTTCAAAAACTCGATCATCGGTTGTTAACCTCGCTAATCAACCCTTTGATGTCGATTTTCCCGTTTGGTGTTAATGGCAGGCTGTCACGATAGAGGAATTTTGAAGGCATCATATATGACATC
Organism: uncultured Streptococcus sp.; assembly: GCA_934215455.1. Lineage (GTDB taxonomy): Bacteria > Bacillota > Bacilli > Lactobacillales > Streptococcaceae > Streptococcus. Next base: position 20,917 of record CAKPZX010000028.1, on the reverse strand, counting down.
ATGATGTTTTCTAAATCTTCCTTAATGGCTTTCGTGATATCAATTTCGCGCTCAAATTGTTCTTTGACGCCCTCTTTTAAGATGACATAGGCCAAGAGATTTTGGACCTTGTGATCTTTATTATAACGCGGTACTGCGACTGCTGAGTCAATATACTTCGATTTATTCAAGTTTTGAGAGACATCCTCTAGCTCGATACGATAACCGTTAAACTTGATTTGGAAGTCCATCCGACCACCATAGAGAAGAAGGCCTTCATCCGTCATGGTTCCGACATCTCCTGTATGGTAGGCTGGAAGACCTTCAAATTCGAAGAAGGCTTCTGCTGTTTTCTCTGGATTATTCATATAACCTTTTGAAACGGCTGGGCCAGATACGATGATCTCCCCTTGCTCACCATTTGGCAATTTGTTTCCTGCCTCATCAATGATGAAGGTTGGAGAATCTTCTTTGGTATAACCAATTGGTAGACGTTTCAAAGTAGCTAACATCTCATCTGTTACGGCTACAGCCGAAAGAGCTACAGTTGCTTCTGTTGGCCCGTAAGCATTGATGATACGCGCATTTGGGAAACGCTCGCGCAATTTTTGAGCGGTTTTAACGGTCAACTCTTCTCCATCAAAGTAGAAATGGGTGATTCCTGGCATCTTTTCAGCATTGAAATCTTCAGACAACATGGCCATATCTGCAAAAGATGGTGTCGAAGTCCAGATCGCAATCGGAAGAGAAAAGATCGTCGCAAAGAGTTGTTTGAAGTCTTGAGTGATGGCTGATGGAAGAGCAAAAAGCGTTCCTCCAAGAGCTAAGGTCGGTGCCCAGTACATGACAGACAAGTCAAAGGAATAGGGCGGTTGCGCCAACATTTGCGGACGCTCTGGCGTTGCAAATTCCTTGTCCGTAATCATCCAGTTGGTAAAGCTGAGCAAGTTATCGTGCGAAATTTGCACCCCTTTTGGTTTCCCAGTTGTCCCTGAGGTAAAGATGATGTAGTAGTTATCATCCCCTTTGACCGGATGTTGCAAGTCATAGGCCTGCTGAGCCGCATAAGCTTCACGTACTTGCTCCAAGGACATGATTGGAGCAGCTGGGTTTTCCAATGGAAATTCATTGATGGCAATAATCAAGCTTGGCTCTGCTACTTCAACAATGGCAGACACGCGCTCCAAGGCAGAGTGACTATCAATCGGGATGTAGGCATGGCCAGATTTTGTCAAGGCCACAAAGGTTGCTAACATTTCATATTCTTGTCCACCAAAGACAACAACAGGTGACTTTTCAGGAAGTCCCATTTGGTCAAGGTGGGCAGCCAAGCTATCTGAATCAGCCTTCAATTGGCCATAGGTATGCTCCTCACCAAGGACATTGTAGACAGGATAGTCTGGTTGTAGTTGCGCATAACGTTCAATTGTCTCGATCATATCAGTAATTGGTTGGTTTGACACGGCTAGGAGTCTCCTTTTCTAAAATTCGTTGTAGATAAAGCCACCCTGACCTTGACCAAGGTAACTAAAGAAATAAAGTAGGGCTAGGAAAATGGCGAAATACAAGACCGTCTGCCCGATAAATTTATAAAGTGTTTTATGTTTCATAAGTTTCACTCTTCATTTTGATTGTTATTCACTATTTTACCATTTTTTATACCAAGTAAGCAATTTTAAACATAGTGAGAATGTGGTAGAAAACGTTATCATTTCAGATCATTCAAGCCATCTAACAAAAGTATTTTTCTTTAATCAGTTTTCTGGTTGAAATCCTATTCTATTTCACAGTACCCTGATGAATCAACTCCAGACACTTGTCCAGATCCACGTCTCTTTCAAAATGGGTAGGTGTCCAAGGAATCTCTATATCGGGTAGAACACCCTGATCCGTCATTCCTTTCCCTTGATCCACGCTTAAACAGCGAGAAGTGGGAAACATTAAACAAAAATTATCATAATCAACCGTACAACAATTAGAGTAGTCTAGAATTCCGAGAGTTGGTCGACCCACCACCGTTACCTTCTTAAACTGCTTCATCATCTGAACAAAGTTATCCCCAGATGAAGCACAATAAATATCTGATAAGATAAAGATCTGTTCAGGATAGTGGCCACCTCTAACCTCTGGGAAGAATTCCTCGCTTTCTTCCTTATATGCCACATAGCCTTTTCCCCGATGGCGGAGCAAATCCTCTTTCATATCTTCAAGCAGCTTAACTGTTTCAGGGCTAATTTCTTCCTGTTGCATCCAGTCCTCAAAGTCTTTCAAGCGCAGGTCAACATTGCGTTCCGTATAGAGAATTTCCATACCATCATCGTCCCAGTCAAGCGAATCATAGCCCTGATCCTTCTCTAAGCCTAGATGTAATAGAGGGATATATAAAGAGTCTGTCCCTCCGCCGTTCTGTCGGACATCAATGATAAGAAACTTGACTTCCGTCATCATAGGTAAACACTCTTGGTATAAACGACCCAAAGATCCTTCATCCATAAAGTTATCCAGACGAAGATAAAGAATCTCATCGTCTAATCTTTTCCAAAAAATCTGATCTTGGATCGGTTCTCGACTAGGGACTACTTCAATGGTCTTTTCTATCCCTTCTCGAAGCAGGGTGACACTCGTTGACTGAGAGACCAAATCTGCCCATTCTCGGTAGTGTCTTTCAGGGGTCTTGCTGATAAAATAGTCTTTATGAAGAGAAGCTATCTGATCCAAGTCACTTCCATCCAGAGCTAGGATCTGATCTCCTACTTGAAGACCCGTGTCTTCATTAGCTTCCTCAACATACAGTTTCTGTCCATTTATTCTCAAAAGAAACCCTTTTTGACTGGCCTTTTTATCTCGAAAGGAAACATGCCCGATCACCCCAAAACTAGCTAGGTAAGTCTTAACTTGATAGAGAAAGGCATCATCCGTCATATCATCTGTAATGTTTTCTCGAAAAGGCTCTGGATCGCATCCTTTTCGATCCTTGCTGGTAGATGAATCATGGGTCATAATGGAGACGACATCTTCAAAAATAGCAGTCTTTTTCATAAAAGATTCCTTCCATTTTTTAGAAACAGTATACCACTTTTTCTTAAAAAGTTCTTAAAACCCTAAAAAACTATCCTAAAGTAGGATAGCCGTTATAGATTCTTTCTTTTCTTCGCTTTCTTTGTCAGAGCGACATCACAATTTTCAATCTCGCTAATCAATAGATTAGCAAGGGCAAAATCATCGATGTTCGATTTCATATTTACCTCGTAGTTCAAGGTCAGTTGTTCTCCAGCTTGGGCCGTTGTGACAGAAATAAAGTCAATTTCTGAACAACTTTGGCCTAACAACTGGCTGATTTGTTCTGCAACAGAATCTTGTTTTGAGACGGTAATAGTCAAATGACGGCGCCGTTGATGGTCTACCTTACTCTGTTTGTTCTCTAATACCAGCCACACCCCTAGTAAAGAGAGCGTTGATAAAATGGCTAATAAAAGATAGCCTGAACCTGCCGCTAGTCCTATAATCATAGCTAAGAAAATGGCAATCAACTCTCTCGAACCACTCGTAGCCGAACGAAAACGGATCAAACTAAAGGTCCCTGCCACTGCAATCGAGGTTCCCAAACTTCCATTGACCAAAAAGATCACTAAGGTCATCATAGAAGGAAGCAAGGTCAAACTAATGACAAACTCTCGAGTGTAAAGTGTCCGGTATTTATAGGTCCAAGATAGGGCCATCCCTAGAAAGAGGCTGACCAAAAGGGCCAGCAGTAAGCGCACCGGATCCACTGTTGCTGTGGCATTATTAAAAATAGAATCAAATAGATTAGACATAGGCAGCACCTACCGTTTCTTGAACTGGTCTTGGGGCATAATCCAAGCCTTGTGATTTATGGTAAGCACAGCTATATTTTGAAAATTTCTGCTTGACCAAACCATACTTCTCTAAAATATCCTTTAGCCATTTAGGTTCTTGCCCAGGAGCCTTAATTTCCATGATCACGAAGTCATCCTCTAGTAGAGGTTCTCCTTCCTTCCCATCAAAAAGGCTAACAGCCTGATCACGAAAGACTAGGTTTTGATCGATTGTCACGCGAATCTTCTGATAAGGATAACCCTGAATGGATTTCTTTTCTTTGAGAGACAAGCGATCGTAGTAAATGAACATCCGTGGTTCCAATCGATGACCATAGCGTTTGCGCAATCTCTGAATCTCTTGCACTAAATCTGGATCTTGTATCTGATGATCTACTTTCCCATCTGTCATCAAGTTGATAATGGCTTGTGAAGTAGCGACTAGGCGGAATTTATGGCCAATTCCTTCTTCATCTTTTGACTTCACCTCTAAAAATACCGGACTGTCTGCCTGAGGTGTTTCTATATAAGTCCGCATCCGAATTTTTTCACGGCGGTGTTGTTTCGCAAGAGCATCTTGAATGACCTCAAAATTTTCCGTATCAAAATAAATATTCGAAATGGTTGAGGTTGGGTAATCATCTTCTACGACGTATTCCTTTAAGTCTTTGATCAAGTCTTTCACGTCATCTTTTGCGACGATATATTTTGTTTCGATTCGTTTGAAACTTGTCTCAATTGTTTTTTTCATGTTTCTTCTCCTTTAAGGGGGACTGTTGTTTCTAATCTTCAGTAAGTATGAATACGACTTACGTGCTTTCTAGTTTAATGAGACTTTCTTAACTGGTCATTAAGCCAAACTTAAAGAAAACTAAAGTTAAGGTTCCTTTCAGAAAAACTTTAGGAAACTTTCAGCTAGCAACTTTAGACTAGGAGCATATCAATTGAACGAGAGGAAAAGCTCATGAAATCAAACAAATGGAAATTTTTATTAACGGGGGCTGCAACCCTCACCTTACTGACAGCTTGCACCCAGGCGTCATCACAATCAGCTACAACAAGCAATACTGCACAAACAACCGCTACTTCTACTTCAAAAAATAAAACAAACAATTCCAACTATTTTACAGATAAGGACAAGGACACCTCTTATGATGAAAGTAAAGCATCTACTGTTAAACTGTCTGGATCTTCTGCAAGTGTATCAGGTGACGGCGTAGCTGTTTCTGGATCAACTGTGACCATCTCAAAGGCCGGAACCTATGTCATCTCTGGTGAATCCGATGGGGTTCAAATCAAGGTCGAAGCAGGTGACTCAGATGATGTTCACATCGTCTTGAAAGGCGTTACCATGACCAACACCAATGCGCCAATTTCTGCTACGAAAGCAGGACATGTCTACCTCACTTTAGCAGACGGCACGACCAATACCTTGTCTGATTCAAGTTCAAACAATGATGAAGATGCCGACGCAGTGATTTTCTCTAAAGGCGACCTCACCATCAATGGTTCAGGTACGCTCAACATTGACGCTAAGAAGAACAACGGGATCAAAGCTAATGACACTCTCCATATCACAGGTGGAACCTATAAGATCACGGCTGTAGGAGATGCCTTCAACGTCAATGACGAACTCAATATCACTGGTACGACCATGACCATCGATGCAGATGAAGATGCAGTCAAGGTAGATAATGATGAAGATACTTCGGTCGGAACCATGTATCTTTCAGATAACAAAATGACCATCACCGCAGGAGACGATGGAATCCATGCTTCTGGTGATCTGATCATCGATAGCGGAACCTATGAGGTAACAGAGTCTATCGAAGGTCTCGAAGGAAAATCGATCACCATCAACGGCGGAGATATCACCATCTATGCAACCGATGACGGTGTTAATGCGGCCAATGCCAATGCTAACCAAGATGAAATTTTCTTCACTATGAATGGTGGAACTCTCAACGTTGAAGTTGGCCAAGGCGATACCGATCCAATTGATTCGAATGGAAATATCACTGTTACCGGAGGAACCATTAAATTAACGGGTCAATCTGGATTCGACTTTGATGGTACTGCTACCTACACTGGTGGAGACATCTATATCAACGGTGAAAAACAAACGGAAATTGTCAACTCCATGCCTGGAGGCGGTGGGGCTCCCGGAGGTGGTGGACCTCAAGGCGGTGGACCTGGAGGCGGGCATCCATAATAACAAACAAAGGCAGGATTTCTTCCTGACCTTTTTTTGTTACCCTTTTTATGATAGAATAGAAAATCAATCAGCTTATCGAAAGGAACATGATGAAAAAACAAACACTCCCTCTTTTCTTCACACTCTTGCTGTCTCTTCTTTTTCTATCAGCCTGTGTGCCGGATCTTAAGATCAACTTTAAAAAAGAACCAACAACTACCAGTTCAAAAAAGAAAACCTTTAAAAAAAGTAGCTCGAGTCGTTCTAGCCACCCGAGTCGTTCAACTAGTTCAAATAACTCAAGCAACTCCTCTAGCTCTCCTTCAACCACAACGCAGCCCTCTTCTGACATCGTCACAACCGAAGGACTCCCTAAAAATGCTCAAGAAGCTCCAAAAGATAAGATTTATGCGACAGGAAACCTAAAAGTGGCCTACTCTAGAAATGGCGATACTATTTTTGCCCAGACGCCGGATTATGAAGGATATACCACTGCCCTTGTCCAAACAATTCTTGGGAATCCAGAGAAACAAATAACAGACCCTGCTTATATTGCCGAATCTTTTGAAAATACCGAATTAGAAAATATTAAAGGACTCTACCACGAGGGAAAAATCACAGGGGAACAAGCTCACGCCTTTTTGATGGGAGCTGTTGATCTCAAACAAGCTTCTAAATCCGGAGTAGACTATACCATTTACACCTATAAAAACAACACCATCCAACTGGTCTTTGAAAACGACCAACTTCTCTATATTACGCCAAATCCTGATGTCGTCTTCTTTAAATAATAATCATTCTCGCCTAGACAAGAGAGAATTAGAATCTAGACAAACTTTTTTAAAGTAAAATAAGTTAAATGATTCTGCAAAAAAATTAGAATGAGTTCCAATTTTAATATCTATTCAGAGGAATACCGAAACTTTCCGCTGTGAGAAAAGTGCCTGAAAAAATAACGTTTCAGGCACTCGGAATTATTGAGACCTTAGGCTCAATAATTAGTCTTGGAACTTCGAAGAAGTTCGCTGACGTCCGTACTCACCTAAGGAAAGTTTTTAATATGACTTTGTCTTCAATCTGATTCTCGCTTAAACAAGCGAGAATTTTTGTTTCACATGAAACAAAAAACTCCCAACACATTCTGTTGGGAGTTCCTGAAGATTAGTCCTCTTCATATTTTTTTGGATTATAGAACCACATTCCTAGTCCTGCAAAAAGAACAATGGTTATCAGAAGAAAGGCCAATTGATTTCCAATTTCTCCTGTCATCGAAATCGTTTGACGAAGACCAGAAACGGTATAGCTCATTGGCAAGAATGGATGAATGGCTTGGAAAAATCCATTTGTCAAAGCCAGAGGATAAGTTCCTGCACTAGAAGCCAATTGCAAGAGCAAGAGGATCAAGGAAAGGAAAGCACCGATCTTTCTTTGCCATGTTGTCAAAGCAGTCACGATAGACATGAAGGCCACACTACCAATCACACAAAGGAAGAGAGTAGCCATCTCATGATTAGCTGATAAACCAATCAAGTGAACGGCACCATAGACCAAGACTCCTGCAATCACCGCAATCGTTCCGTTGATCTCAAAGCGAGATTTAAACCATGCCCAGCGACTTTCAGGATGACGACCGGATGGCAATTTTGCAAAGATCATATTAGTTGACAAGGCACAAACAAAGAGTGCTACAGAGATCATATAAGGAGCCATTCCGACACCATTCACCGGGACATTGTCACGATCTGTTTTAGACAAAGTGACAGGATCTGCTAAGGTTTTAGCGTTTTCTTTTTCAGTTGTAGCCACATTCAATTGTCCCTTAGCATCGTTTAATCCTTGACTCAAGGTTTGGCTTCCTGTTGCTAATTCACCTAAACCATTTGTCAATGTTTGGCCACCTGCTGCTAATTTGCTGGACCCATCTGAGATTTGATTTGCACCGTCGGCTAGTTTATCAGCCCCAGTCACCAATTGACCTGATTTTTCTGTCAACTGATTGACACCAGTGACAAGTTTATTGACACCACCTGCCAACTCTGGAGTCTTGCTGTTCAATTGCCCTACACCTTCAGCTAATTTTCCAGCACCAGCAACCAATTCACCCGACTTACCTGTTAATTGGGTCGCGCCTGAAGCCAGTTGATTCATGCCTGATGTCAAGGCAGGCATCTTCCCATTTAACTCACCTAGACCAGAAGCCAATTGATTGCTTCCTGCAAGTAATTCTGATGATTTACTATCTAGTTGACCAACACCTGCTGCTAACTGACTAGCCCCATTTGTTAAAGTACTGCTATTCGTCTGAAGTTGGGTTGCTCCATTAGCGATTTTATCGACACCAGCTGTATAAGCGCCGATCCCTTGACTGATGGTTTGACTAGCTGGCAACAATTGTCCACTAACTGCGGATTGGATCTTAGACAAGCCACTTGACAAGTCTGTCAAGGTAGAAGAAGCTGTCGGTAAAACTTGATTGGCTGCCGTTTGCAGTTGTGTCAAGCTATTTCCTGTATTCAAACTACCTTGGATCGTTTGAATCGTAGTCAAGATTCCTTGAGCCGCCGTTTCACTCGAGCTTGGGCTCGATGATATCGCCGCATTGATTTCCGCTTGTTGGTCAGCTGTCATTGCTTGATAGGCTGCTGTCCCTTGCACACTTGCAAGGGCATTTGCACGATCCGCTTGGGCTGAAGCAAGGATTGATTGAGCTGAATTCGCAATACTCGTCAATCCAGACGAAAGTTGACTGGTATCTACTGTAGCATTTTGAATCGCTGCATTTAATTGGTTTAAACCAGCTGCCAATTGATCAATCTGAGCTGATTGACTTGTAGAAGCTTGTAGCTGGCTTGATAATGTTTGAATACCTGACTCTAATTGTGAAACCCCATTTCGAAGGGTAGCAGATTGACTACTTAATTGACCCGCTCCCTCTGATAAAGTAGCGACTCCATTTGTATAGGTTGCTAAACCATTTGAAAAGTTAGACAGGCCTGAATTCAATTGACGCACACCATTGGTATAATTCCCAAGACCATCATTGAGGGTACCCATACCGCTGGTTAACTGACCAACTCCTGAGGCCAACTGAGGGGTTTGACTCGCCATTTGATTGAGACCATTTCCTAATCGATCCACTCCGGTAGCGTAAGCCATCAAGCCTGTATTAAAAGTACCAAACCCATTATTTAATTGATTGACGCCAGATACCAAGTTTGGAAGTTGACCAGCCATTTGATTGAGACCATTTCCTAATTGACCAACACCATCTGTATAAGCCGCAAGACCCGTACGAAGAGTGGTTGCACCATCTGAAAATGCTAAGCTTGAACGAGCCAATGTATTCAAATTAGTAGACAGTGTTTGACCACCATCTTCCAATTTACTTGCACCATCTGCTAATTTAGCACTTCCATCTGCCGCTGTCCCCATACCAGTTTTAAGCGATCCCATTTTAGAAAATAAAGCTGTTGTATAAGTATTGGTCACTTTTTCAGCCACTGACTGCTTCATTTTTGTCATCGCAGTGTCGCTCATTTTCCCTGCGATAAAACTATGACCACTGGACGTTTGGTAATCAATTGTCATCTGTTCCGGATGATTGGTTAAGATGGAGCTAGCTTTTTTTGAAAGATCCTCAGGCAGGGTTACAATCATATAATAATCGCCATTTTTAAGACCATCTTTCGCAGCTTTCTCATCTACAAAATGAAAATCAAGTGAATCATTGTTCTTCAAATTGGACACCATGTCTTTTCCGATTTCCATCTTTTGTCCATTATATGTAGCAGATTGATCCTTATTGACAACCGCTACAGGAAGATCCGAAACCTTTCCATATGGATCCCACATGGAAGATAGAAAAATAACATTATAAAGAGCTGGAATCAACGCAACTCCAATCATGACAATGATAAATGTTGGCTTTTTAAGAACAGCCTTCCATTCTTTCATCATATTTTTTGTCTCCTTTTTATACACATTGTCTAAATTTCTGATATAATAGATTATACAGTTTCTAAAAATTTTCACAAGTAGAAAATCTTATTTTTAGACACTGTGTATAATTTTGTGCAAAAAGGATGAACAGATGACTGAGAGCAATAAACGATTAAAAACAAAACGAAATATCGAGGAGGCGATGGTTCGACTACTCGAAAAGGAATCGTTCGACCAAATCACAACGGTTGAGTTAGCACAAGAATCCGGTATTAGTCGCTCTAGCTTTTATACCCACTATCGAGACAAGTACGACATGATCGAGCGCTACCAACAAGCACTCTTTCACAAGCTTGAATACATCTTTGATAAACACCAAGACGACAAGCGCCAAGCGATTACAGAAGTGTTCGAATTTCTAACCAAGGAGCCACTCTTTGCGGTTCTTCTGACAGAGAATGGAACCAAGGAGATCCAAACCTTCTTACGACATAAATTACAGATTCTTCTGGTTGATAGTTTGCAAGAGCGCTATAGTCATAAATCATTAACAGATATTGAAAGAGTATACAGTTCTGTCTATCTGACCAATGCCTTCTTCGGAGTCTGTCAAATGTGGGTTTCTCGGGGAAAAAAAGAAAGCCCTCAACAAATGGCTGAATTTTTAATGAAAATGCTACGGTAACAGTGCCTCCTGATCTAGATAGATCAGGATTTTTTTATTAGCAGGTTTCGGTTTTAAGAAAACAAAAAATTGTTTCATTTAATGAAACAGCTTTAGAGAATTTGTAAGTGAACAAAAAGGGGAGCAAAGCAAGAAATCACCCCTTGAGACAAAACAAAAAGCCCACTGTTGTAGGCTTTTTGCAAGTTTTTTCTTAAAATTAAAGCATCTTGTTATAGAATTCAACGACAAGTGCTTCGTTGATTTCTGGGTTGATTTCATCACGTTCTGGAAGGCGAGTCAATGAACCTTCAAGTTTGTCAGCATCGAATGATACGAATGCTGGACGTCCAACTGTAGCTTCAACAGCTTCAAGAATAGCTGGAACTTTAGCTGATTTTTCGCGAACTGAGATCACTTGACCTGGAGTTACGCGGTATGAAGGGATATCAACGCGTTTTCCGTCAACAAGGATGTGACCGTGGTTAACGAATTGACGAGCTTGACGACGAGTAGTCGCAAGTCCAAGACGGTAAACAACGTTATCCAAACGACGTTCCAAAAGAAGCATGAAGTTGAAACCGACAGTTCCTTCTTTAACTTTAGTAGCTTGTACGAACAAGTTACGGAATTGTTTTTCACCAAGTCCGTAAGAGAAACGAAGTTTTTGTTTCTCAGCTAATTGCAAACCGTATTCTGATAATTTTGAACGGTTGTTTGGTCCGTGTTGACCTGGTACGTAGTTACGACGTGCCAATTCTTTACCTGTACCTGTAAGTGACAAGCCAAGACGGCGAGATTGTTTCCAAGATGGTCCTGTATAACGTGACATTTAAAATGTCCTCCTATAAAAATAATTTTTGTAGGAAATAACGTTTTAGACAAACCTGATTCGTTCAGAAAGCCTTCGCCCAAACAGCAAAGGTTACTTTTCTAGCTGGCTTCCTGTTGACGAGCTTCATTTTGTCCTGCTGTCATTTCGCACAAACTCTATTCTATCACGGAATAGAAACTTTGTAAAGTCCTTCAAAACAATTTCAATGAAATTCAGCTAATAATTCTATGATTCGTTTTTTATATTGCAATTGTTGCCAGTCCCTATCCGTTGCTGGATCCCATTTTAAAGGAAGATCTGCAATAATTTCACCGGGATTATGATTTAAGATATAGATCCGGTCACTCAATGTCAAAGCTTCTTCGATACTATGAGTGATCACTAGAGTGGTGAGACCAAGACGTTCCTTACTGTCTAGATACCAGTGATAAAGATCCTGCCTTGTCAATTCATCTAAGGCACTAAAAGCTTCATCTAATAGGAAGACAGAATGACCCAGAAGATAGGTTCTCAATAGCGCCACCCGTTGCCGCATTCCCCCACTCAGCGCATTGGGATAAAGGTTGGCGATACTTCCCAATTTAAATTCATCTAACAATTTTAGAGCTGTAGATGCCGCCTCTTCCTTAGGAATCTTTTTTAATTGAAGGGGAAGAATAATATTTCCCAATACTGTCTTATGTTCCAACAAAAGATCCTTTTGTAGCATATAGCTGACTTTCCCAAAGGAGATCGGAGCATTATCTACTTCTATGGTACCCTTTTGTAAGGGAAGGATCCCAGCAATTAAATTAAACAAGGTTGATTTCCCTACCCCACTCGGACCTAGAATAGAGACGATTTCTCCTTTTTGCACTTCTAGTGATACATTATTTAAAACTGCTTTATCTCCAAAAGAGAAACTTACATCTTTTACGGTTAAAATATCAGTCACCTACCAATTCGTTTGTGAAACCTTTGTCTTCTAAGTCATTTGAAACCAATCCTTGCTCTTTTGCCCAAGCATAAAAAGCATTCCACCGCTTAGGATCAAACTGCCCCCATTTATCCTTGTCTGAAGCATATTGATTGGAAAGATATTTTTGGGAAGCTAGTACAAAATCACGCTGGTTAGCTAAGGCAGGGGCCTGTTTGATCAAGATATCCGCAGCTTCTTCTGGATGTTCTATAGCATATTGGTAGCCTTTTTTCACCGCTTGAATGAATTTTTTTGCTTCCTCTTTATGAGACTTCAAATAGTCATTGTTAGCAATAATAACAGGCGAATAGTAGTCAAATGCAGGAACAAAATCTTTCATATAGAAGAAATTGGTCTTCATTCCCTTTTGCTCAGCCAAAATTCCATCCCAACCGTGATAAATCCAAGCAGCATCAAAGACCTTATTTTCAATCGGAGTAATAGAATTTGAATCACTATTTGGAACCAATTTTACTTGATTAAAATCAGCCCCTTCTTTTTTCATCATCGATTTGATCATTTCCAACTCAATCGGATCATTCCAGGTACCATACTTCTTACCAACCAAATCTTTTGGACTTGTGATCGCTGCATCTTTTCTTGAAATAATCCCTGACGTATTGTGTTCGACAATAGCTGCAACAGCGGTAATACCCGCACCTTTATCCAATTTCTTGGCCATAGAATCTTGGAAATAAATTCCAAATGGAGCTTTCCCATTGATAATCAAATCAGAACTACTGTCTTCCGGAGGAAGTTTTATATCTACATCCAGTCCTGCATCTTTAAAGTACCCTTTTTCCTTAGCTACATAGAGACCCGTATGATTGGTATTCGGGGTCCAATCTAGAATAAAATCAATCTTTTTTAAATCGCTTGACGATTGCTTGACAGAATTTTGACAAGCACTCAAGAAAACAAATCCCAATATTATTGAGAAAAATAAACCTATTGACTTTTTCATTAGCTATACCTCTTTTACATTTTTGTCAATTTAATTTTTACACCATTTACAAGTTTGTCAATCCTTTTTCCATTTTAGAATGTTTTTTTCTAATTGGTCAACGAGAAACATACCGAGTAAACTAATAGCAGAAATCAATACAATGATCGCAAACATCGTATCATACTGAAATAACTTCTTCGACTGGATCATATAGACCCCCAATCCATCAAAACCTCCTAACCATTCTGAAACTACCGTACTGATAAAAGCATAGGAAACGCTCACACGTAAACCTGCAAAAAAATAAGGAAGCGCTGCAGGAATTTTATAATGAACTAAGGTCTGAAAGCGATTGGCTTGCATAATCTGAAACAATCTCAGAATATCTTGATCGCAATGCCGAAAACCATCTAACAGACTGACTACGATGGGAAATACCACCGTAATAATGATCAAAACCAGTTTTGGAAGCATACCATAACCAAACCAAAGAACCAGGATAGGGGCCAAGGCAATCGTCGGAATGGTTTGAATAACAACCATAAAAGGATAGACCAGATCATTCACCCATTGAAAACTATCCATGAGAATCGCAAAGCCAGCAGCAAGAAGAACCCCTATAACAAGTCCGATCAAGGCCACTTGAAGGGTAGACAAACTGTGATGAATCAGGAGAGCTCGATCTCGTACAAGGGCATTCCCAATTTCAAGTGGCGTTGGTAATACAAATTTGGGGAGGATATTTAAAAATCCTGCTAACTGCCATAAGACAAGAAGGCTGCCAAAACCTGCAAATCCTATCAACTGTTTTGAATATCTTTTTACAAGAGACATCGTAACCTCCTTTCTCACAAATAAAAAACGCCTCCAAAATAGGAGACGGATTGCACAAGGTCACTCATAACGAAAAATACATTTCATTTGTTTCCTACGCTGGCATTACCCAGATCAGGTGCGGTCGAAGCTTACACTTCCTCTCAGACTGTACACAGACTCCCATATGTATTTATTATAATAACTGATTTAGACGATAAAAGCAAGAAATTAATCCAAATAACGAATTAAATTCTTCTCTGTTAAAATATCTGAATAGGTGTAGGACTCCACGTATGTATTGGCTGGTTCACCTGGTAAGCTATTGTCGTTCGTATACTCGATAATAAATAAAGAAGGATAGACCTCAATCAAGCGTCCAAATTTATTTTTTTGACGTTTCCGTCCATTTTCAAGCGTCATTTCAACCACTTGTCCTTCATGGGCCTTGATTTCTTCCTTAATTTTTTTCATTTTTGCAACATCTGTAAATGCATCACTCATCTTATTGATCCTCTCTCTTTGAAATACTTGAGAATTTATTGTATTCCTTTTGGAATATTAATTCGACTGTCCCACGCGCACCTGAACGGTTTTTCTCGATAATCACTTCAACCGTATTATTGGGCATTCCATCTTCTTCCTCTTCACCAGCTCGATCATAATAATCATCACGGTACAAGAAAGCAACAATATCCGCATCCTGCTCAATCGATCCAGATTCACGAATATCAGAAAGAACAGGACGTTTGTCTTGGCGCTGTTCAACACCACGTGATAGCTGACTCAAAGCAATAACGGGAACTTTTAGTTCCTTCGCCAAAATCTTTAACTGACGGGAAATTTCTGAAACTTCCTGTTGACGGTTTTCTCGTCCAGTCCCTGTAATCAGCTGCAGGTAGTCAATCAGAATAAGACCGAGATTCCCTGTTTCCTGCGCTAATTTTCTTGCTCTCGAACGAATCTCAGTGATCCGAATTCCTGGGGTATCATCGATGTAAATACTCGCATTGGCCAAATTTCCTTGAGCAATGGCATATTTTCGCCACTCTTCATCCGTCAATTGACCTGTACGAATCGAATGGGATTCAATCAAGCCTTCAGCTGCTAACATCCGGTCAACCAAACTTTCAGCGCCCATTTCTAATGAGAAAATAGCCACTGTCTTATCCAACTTTGTCCCGATATTTTGAGCAATATTTAGAGCAAAGGCTGTTTTCCCTACTGCAGGACGAGCCGCTAAAATGATCAACTCTTCCTCATGTAGCCCCGTCGTCATATGGTCCAAATCGCGATAGCCTGTCGCAATACCCGTAATATCAGAAGTTTGAAGCGAGCGGGCTTCCAAGCTACCAAAATTTATATTCAAGATGTCTCGAATATTTTTAAATCCACTACGATTTGCGTTTTCACTAACATCAATCAGAGCTTTTTCAGCACCCGCAATGATTTCATCTGAAGGACTTGCGCCATCATAAGCTTGATTAATACTTTCCGTTAATCGAGAGATCAATCGACGTAAGACAGCTTTTTCGGCAACAATCTTCGCGTAATACTCCGCGTTAGCTGAAGTTGGTACCGAATTAATGACTTCTACCAAATAGGAGAGACCGCCAATATTTTGGAGATCCCCCTGACTATCTAAAATATTTCGAACAGTCGTCGCATCAATCGCATCCCCGCGGTCAGCTAGATCGATCATGGCTTTAAAAATCAAACGGTGCGAGTACTTAAAGAAATCGCCAGGCTCGATATATTCACGAACAAAGACCAATTTCCCCTCATCAATAAAGATAGCTCCCAACACTGATTGTTCAGCTTGGATATCCTGAGGTTGTGTTCGTAATTCCTCTATCTCAGCCATAAAAAAACCTTTCTATCGATCGTGTTTACCCTTCGTTTACACGAATATTAATCACACCTGTAACATCTTGATAAATTTTTACAGGGACGTCAATCAAACCTGTTGAACGAATTGGAGAGGAAACTTGGATATGACGCTTATCAATTTTAATGCCAAATTGTTTCTCAAGCTCTTCTGCAATCTTTTTATTGGTAATAGAGCCGAAAGTACGGCCATCTGGCCCAATTTTTTCCGTGAATTGAACAACAGTTGCTTCTTCTTCTAATTTCGCTTTAATCTTTTGTGCTTCTGCTAACAATTCAGCATGCGCTTTTTCTTCTGACTTTTGCTTTCCACGAAGTTCACCGATTGCTTGGGCATTGGCTTCTTTCGCAAGATTTTTCTTGATCAAAAAGTTTTGTGCATAACCAGTAGGCACTTCTTTAATTTCGCCTTTTTTACCTTTACCTTTTACATCCGCTAAGAAAATAACTTTCATTCTACATTCTCCTTTTCAATAGTTACTTCGTTTTCAATAGTCTCAATCAGTTGTTGACGAATACTCATCAAATCTTGACCCTCAATTTGAGAGGCTGCCGAATTGAAATGACCTCCTCCGCCAAGCTGTTCCATGATACGCTGTACATTGACTTTGCTTCGACTTCGTGCAGAAATCGAGACAGTCCCACTTTGATTGCAAGCAATGACAAAGGTTGCTTCCACCTCAGACATGGCCAGCATACTATCAGCTGCTTTACTAATAGTTACTGAATCATAGGCTTTAGTCGTATTGGCACAAGCTACGATGATATGTGGCAAAATCTTTTCACCAGTCAAGATCAGTTCGTTCACTTCGCGGTACTCGTCAAACTGAATAGCAGAGATCTCCTGGATAGCTACACTATCACTACCTCTTGAGCGAAGGTAACTCGCCACATCAAAGGTCCGACTTGTAACACGTGTGGAGAAGTTCTTAGTATCCAGCATGATTCCAGCCATCAAGACACTAGCTTGAATCTTCGTCAATCGATTTTTCTTCGACTTCTGGAACTGAATCAGTTCACTTACCAATTCACTCGCACTACTTGCTCCACTTTCAATATAGGTGATCAGAACATTTTCAGGGAAATCATCATCCCGACGGTGATGGTCAATGACAATAATCTGTTGAAATTCCTGATAAAACTCTTTAGAAAGGGTCAAGGCTGTCTTAGAATGGTCAACCATAATTAACAAAGAGCGATCCGTCACCATTTGCATGGCTTCCTCTAGGGAAAGGATTTTCGTTACCTGCTCTTCTTCTAGTTTCGCAATCGCTCTTGAAATATCACTTGCCATTGCATGCGGGTCATAGACCACATAAGAGGAGGCCAAAATATTGCTAGAGAAAAACTGCATTCCCACAGACGCTCCTAGAGCGTCCATATCCAAGTTTCTATGCCCAACAATGAAGACTTGATCAACTGATTTGATCTTATCCGAAATAGCTGTCATCATAGCGCGTGTGCGAGTCCGAGTCCGCTTCACAGCCGAAGCTGTTCCCCCACCAAAGAAAATAGGGTTTTTCTGTTCATCATTTTCCTTGACAACCGCTTGATCCCCACCACGAACTTCTGCAAGGTTTAGGTTCAAGAGAGCCCCTTTACCAATCTCATCATGCTTCCCGTCACCGTACGAGAATCCCATACTTAAGGTAATAGGTAGCTCACGATTTTTAGCTTCTTCACGGAATTGATCGATGACTGAAAATTTTGATTCCATCAACTGTTCTAATACCGTGTAGTCTGTAAACAAATAGAAACGATCCATCCCCACACGTCTGTAAAACATATGGTAATGAGCTGTAAACTCTTCTACAAAGTTGGCAATAAAACTATTGATATTGCTAATATCAGAGTCTGAAATGACATCTTCTAGATCATCATAGTTATCAACAGAAATAATACCGATAACGGGACGAGTTGTCACCAACCCCACAGTTGCTTCATACTCACTTGAAACATCAAAAAAGTAAACAACACTAGACGTCTGATCAAAGTAAACGGAATATTTCTTATCGGCTACAGTGACATAGTGTCCTTTATCCTCAAACAGAGTATTGAGCAACTTTTTCAAGGATTCAACATCAAAGTCCCCATCATCTGTTGAAAAAATCAATTCAGCATAAGGGTTGAACCACTCTACTTCATTTGACTCTTCATTAATTTTGATAACTCCAACAGGCATTTTATCAAGGAGAGATGCTAATCCGCTTTCTGCCTGATGGTTCACATATTGTATTTGTTCTAATTCATCTAACTCTGAAATTTGTAATTGGTATTCAAATAAAGCAATCAACCCAGCTAAGACTAAAAAAATTGCAATGAGAGTTACATAGCCTTTGCCAAAGATTCTTAAAAAAATTGCTAAAATTGCAAATGAAATAAAACCAATTAACACATAATGGATGAACGATAAACGAAATTTTTTCATCATAAACCTCTTCTCGGAATTATATCATAAATAGAGGTAAAAAGCGAGGTTTCTCTCTATATTACATAGAAGATTGACCAGTCAAAAACTCTTTCTCCACTTCACTACCTTGTAAACAAAAGTTTACAATCGTGTAAACAACAGCAACAAATTTCAATCTATAAAATTGAGGCTGAAACATCATCTCAGCCCCATTTTATTAGTGGTTTGCTTTGTTTTTGGAGATACTCCGAGATTTCCCTTCTAAGTAAACCATTAAAATAGAGATATCTGCTGGATTGACACCTGAGATACGACTTGCTTGACCAATCGTTTCTGGATTAATTAATTTAAATTTTTGACGAGCTTCGGTTGCAATGGAGTCAATATCATCCCAGTCAATATTTGCTGGAATTCGTTTTTCTTCCATACGCTTCATTTTTTCGACTTGGTCCATTGCTTTTGAAATATAACCTTCGTATTTAATTTCAGTTTCAATCAATTCAATGATTTTATCATCCAGTTCTTCAGCTGCAGGACCGATAAATTCCACCACATCTTGGTAAGACACTTCTGGTCGTCTTAAGAATTCTTTAGCAGTGACAGCATCTGTCAATGGTTTAAAGCCCATTGCAGCAACCTTCTCATTGGTTTCCTTTACAGGCTTTAGCTTAATGCTATCCAAACGCTTCATCTCGTTTTCAAACTGATACTTCTTGGTTTCGAAACGTTGCCAACGTTCATCATCTACCAATCCAATTTCTCGTCCCATTTCTGTCAAGCGCATATCGGCATTATCATGACGCAAAATCAAACGGTATTCTGCACGGCTTGTTAACAAACGATACGGCTCGATCGTTCCCTTTGTTACCAAATCATCGATCATGACCCCAATATAACCATCACTGCGTTTCAAAATGAGTTCTGGTTTTCCTTGGATTTTTAGAGCCGCATTGATCCCTGCAATAATCCCTTGACCAGCGGCCTCCTCATAGCCAGACGTTCCATTGGTTTGGCCAGCTGTAAAGAGACCTGAAATTTTCTTGGTTTCCAAAGTTGCGCGCAATTGATGAGGCAAAACCATATCATACTCAATCGCATAACCCGTACGCATCATTTCAGCCTTCTCAAGTCCCTTAATAGAATGGACGAGATCCCGCTGAACATCCTCTGGTAAACTCGTTGACAACCCTTGAACATAGACTTCTTCTGTGTTTCGTCCCTCTGGTTCTAAGAATAGTTGATGACGTTCTTTGTCAGCAAAACGGACAATTTTATCCTCAATAGACGGACAATAGCGAGGACCTACTCCCTTTACAACTCCTGTAAACATAGGTGCCCGGTGTAAATTATTCTGGATAATTTCATGACTATGACCATTCGTATAAGTCAACCAACAAGGAACTTGATCCTTTACATAATCTTCATCACGCGATGTATAAGAAAAATGATTTGGAGCTTCATCTCCAGGTTGAATTTCCGTTTCGTCATAATTAATTGACGATGCCTTTACACGAGGTGGCGTGCCTGTTTTGAAACGTCCAATTTCTAATCCTAGCTGTTTGAGATTATCGGCCAAATTGATAGAAGCTAGACTATGATTAGGTCCTGACGAATACTTGAGGTCTCCAATGATAATTTCTCCGCGTAAAGCTGTCCCAGTAGTGACAATAACAGCCTTTGCGCCATATTCTTGGTGAGTCGCAGTCCTTACACCAACAACCTTACCATTCTCCACCAAAATCTCATCAATCATGGTTTGGCGAAGGGTTAAATTTTCTTGGTTTTCAACCGTTTTCCGCATTTCTTTTGAGTAAAGTTCTTTGTCTGCTTGAGCCCGAAGTGCACGAACCGCAGGACCTTTACCAGTATTGAGCATTTTCATTTGGATGTAGGTCTTGTCGATATTCTTCGCCATTTCTCCACCGAGGGCATCGACTTCACGCACGACAATCCCCTTAGCAGAACCACCAATAGAGGGATTACAAGGCATAAAAGCCAGCATTTCAATGTTAATAGTCGCAAGTAAGACCTTACAACCCATACGGCTAGCAGCTAGAGAGGCTTCTACTCCCGCATGCCCCGCACCGATTACAATGATATCGTATTCTTCTATAAAGTTATAATTCATTCTATTTCTCCTATTTCTCAAGATGGATGTGTCGTAATTTTCCGTCCCAGTCTGGTAGGGCTGATTTTAAAAAAGCCGGTTTCAGGTCAACAGTATGTAAATCATCTAAAGCAATCCAACGACAAGGTAATTGCTTTGTATCTTCCTGCATGACCAAAGGTGCCTCCTCAAGTAAGTCTACTAAGTAGTGAAACTCGATGTTGTGATAGTGAACACCAGTTTGTTCGAAGCGATTTTCAACCACGAAAGCTAGCGGACCTGCTTTAGATGTAACACCAAGTTCCTCTTTGACTTCCCGAACTACAGCATCTTCTGTAGTTTCATTGAC
>CAKPZX010000027.1 GCA_934215455.1 uncultured Streptococcus sp. | reverse complement strand
TGGGCTCTACTACGCTGATTTCATCAGCTTTTACAGCCCTACTCAACTGTGCGGAGGTGGGACGACGAAATCGAATGCTAACGAATTACCGATTTCTGTCCCACTCTCTATTTTTTTATTCTTGAGGATCTTTAGGCAGTTCCATACGGAAGCGTAAGCCCATAGCCGTTTTATCAAATTGGTAGGCCAGTTCTTCATGGTCTAGCAAGTGTTGGACCACGAAGAGTCCCAAGCCACCTTCCTTCTTCTGGTGGCTAGCGGTCATTGGCATCTCAGCGGTCTCTACCATTTCCTGGCTGGTATTTTCAACAGCCAAGTGCGTCCCTTCCTCTTCGAGACGGAGCTGGATCTCTCCACCGGCATCCGAATGCTTAACGGCATTACTGATGACATTTGAGAGGACCAATTTCAGAATCGCTGGGTCCATATAGACTGATTTGACTGGGATCTGATTGTCAATCGTGAGCGAGCGGGATTGAACCAAGACCTTGTACTGGTCAAGGATCTGCTCTACGACCTGATCCAGCTGGATCCACTCCTTGTCTCCGGCCAATTCTTGGACAGAGGACAGGGACAGGATTTCTAAGACGATCTGGTTCATCTCATCGACGATATCGAGGGAGACCGCCAGGTAGTGGTCCCGATCCTTGTAGCGGCCGATCTTATCCCGCATATTTTCAAGGATAATCTTCAAGCTGGCCAGAGGGGTCTTGAGCTCGTGCGAGGCCCCCCGTAGGAATTCGACTTTCATCTGCTCCAACTTCAGATTTTCCTGTTTCTGCTGCTCTAGATTGTCGATCACCTCTAGGAGATGGTGATAGAGATCGTTGATCTGTTGCTTGAGGACGCCGATCTCATCCTGTGAATGAATGGGAAGACTGGCTGTCCGATCCAAGCGCTTCATCCGCTTGGTCATCTGCTTGATCTCCAGGATCGGAGCAGAAATCAGGCGGGCATAGAGATAGGAGGCAATCACTGACAAGACAAAGGAAGCAAGAAGACTATAGGGAAGAAAGCCCAGACTGATGTCTCGTGCTTCCTTTTGGGAATCGACGGTCGCTAAGAATTGCAAGGTCAAGTCCTTCCCCTCTTTGGTCTGAATCTTTCGCTCTTCAATGACCAGGGAATTGTTCTGGCTATCCGGGTTCAGGAGCAAGTCATCCTTGACCTCTAGGGCATTTTGTTTTTCCTTGCCCTTGATCGAGACCTTGATATCATTGGTTCTGGAATAAAGATCAATGACCGACTCAATAGTCCCTTCTTTCTGGCCTTGAAAACTCTTAGCCAAGGCCTGTGATTTCTTCAAAATCGTCTGGCGCTGAGACTCGATATAGGTCGAGGGGAAAATAAAGTAAACCGAAGCATGTAGAAGGATGACTAAGCCACTAAAAAGGGCAAAGGTGATCAGAAAGATCTTTGCAAAGATACTTCGTTTGGTCATGGTCTCTCCAATTTATAGCCGACATTGCGTACCGTAACGATACAGTCCAGCTCTAGTTTTTTTCGTAGTTCCTTGATATAGACATCGATTACCCGATCAAAAGGAATCTCCTCCGTCTCCTTCCAGACGGCATCGAGGATCTGAGAGCGGGTCCGGGCCTTGCCCTCATGCTGGAGCAAGTATTCCAAGATTTCCAACTCCTTAGCGTTCATGGAAATAGCTTGCCCAGCTAGGCTGGCGGTATAACTCTCAAAATCCACCCGTGCCTCTCCATAGGTGAAGACCCGGGAAGGCTGGAGCTTTTTAAAAATAGCTTCGATACGGACCTTCAAGAGGGACAAGGAAAAGGGTTTTTCCAGGTAGCCGTCCGCCAACTCTCCAAAGGCCGTTAACTTATAGTCCTCGTCATGGAAGGCCGTCAGCATGAGGACAGGAACCGAGCTGGCCTTCCGGATAGTCTTGAGCACTTCCAAGCCATTGAGGATAGGAAGCTGGATATCCAGCAAGACCAGATCTGGTGCCTCTATGTGGAAGAGGTCCAGGGCCTCCTGCCCATCGCCTGCTTCAAAGACCTCATAGCCACATTCCATGAGATAGTCGCTCATCCCTTCGCGAATCAGGACTTCATCTTCTACGATTAGTATCTTCATACACTTTCCTTTTATCTAAGAAACTTCTTCTACCTCCTATTATACCCTATTTCTATTTTAGGAAACAATTTCTTATTCGACATCCACCAAGAGATCTTTTGGTTTCTTATGCAAGAGCCATTGAGAAGAAAGGATGGATACCAGAATCAAGAGAAGGCCTCCAACCAAAACAATTACCAATAATTGACTCGGTTGGATGTCCATATGGAGGTCTGTCAGGGTCTTACTGAAGCTTTCTGCCTCAGCTCCTCCACCAAGGTTGGCTGCAGAGGATTCTTGAGCCATTTGTTTGGCAATGCCACTGGTTACGTTCTTAAGCACCGTATCTCCCACTGCTTTGGCAAGAAGTCCTGCAACTCCATAGGAGAGGAGGAAGGCGGGGATGGAAATCATGACTAATTCTGCCACGAATTGCCCCGCAATCTGCACCTTGGAGAGTCCTAGAGCCAGCAAGATACCCACTTCTCTGCGACGGGCATTGAGCCACAAGACAAGGAGAAGGGTGAGAAGCAAGCTAGCAAAGATGAGGCTACCGATAAACAAGTAGTCCGCCACTTGGAACATGCTGCTGATAGATTTTTGCAAGGCTGGGTAGTTGGAAGAGCTCTTAACCAAGTCATAGAGGTTCCAGTCAATATCGAGTGCTTTGATTTTTTCGATCAAGGCATCCAGGTCCTGATCCCCCTTGGCAAAGAAGGTCGCATCCTCATAGGTAGCTGTTTGGACGGTATTGCCGTAGAGCTTGGCAGCTGTATCCAGGTCAGAGATGAGGGTATCTTCATACAACTCTTGGGCGTAAGTTAGAGGAGCTTGGTTCTTCCCTGAGAACAGACCCTTAATGGTCACTTCGACGGTTTCATTGGCCCCTTTTTCATTGTCAGCATCGTAGAGGTTGGACTTGAGACGCACCTTATCGCCCACTTTAAGACCATTCTTTTTCGCCAAATCTTCGTGCATGAGGATTTGGTTTTTGTCCTTATCTGTCAGGTGCTCCCCTTGGACCAGCTTGTAGGCTCCAGAGACAAATTTATCTTCTTTTGAAGAGTCATTGACCCCCGTCACCATCAAGGTGTTCTTGAAGTATTTGGCCCGCTCTGGAGATTGATTTTGCAGGGTTTCTTCAGTCTCAATGATCTCGTGATCTAGGATATCTGCGATGGCATTGATCCGCTTGATAGAGGAGGTGATCCCCTCTACCTGGCTGATTTTTTCGATATCTTCGCCTCTGAGATTCCCAGCTCCCCGTGGGGTTCCCGGATTGGTCCTGCGGTTGATCTGCATGGAGAAGCTATTGGTGATGGATCCCAGGCTTTCCGATGATGCTTTTTGGGTCGCTCCCTTCATAGAGAGTCCGATCAAGCTCAAGGTCCCCATGAGGAGAATGATGGCAAAGAGCAAGAGAGACTTGGGCCATTTACGTGTGATATAAGCAAAAGCATTTCGCAACATAGCATTCCCTCCTTACTTGCTCTTCTCAACGAGGCTACGGCGACTCAATTCCAAGACCACATCGGAGGCCTCTGCCACTTCCTTACTGTGGGTGACGACGATGACACATTTTTGGCGTTCCTTGGCCAACTTCTTCAAAATGGCAATGATGTCACCGGCTGTCTGTTCGTCTAAGTTTCCTGTCGGCTCATCGGCCAAGATGACAGGTGCTTCTGAAACGAGCGCACGCGCAATGGCCACCCGTTGTTGCTGCCCGCCGGATAGTTGCAGGACATTGCGTTTGATTTGCGTTTCGTCCAGCCCCAATTCCAAGAGAATGTCTTTCCCAGCTTGTTTGTTGACCAGGCGGACATTTTCCAGTGGCGTCAAATAGTCAATCAGATTGTAATTCTGAAAGACCAGGGAGACATGGTGCTTGCGGTGGTAGCTAGACCCTTTGGTCTGGATGTCCTCCCCATCAAAGAGAACCTGCCCCTTCTTGGGATTGTCCAGTCCAGCCAAGAGGGAGAGGAGGGTCGATTTCCCAGCTCCAGACTGACCGATAATGCTGTAAAATGTCCCATTTTTGAACTGATAGTTCACGTCTGAGAAGATCTCTTCTTGGTAGCTTTGGTAGCTATAGGATACATGTTTGAGTTCTAACATAGGTGTCATTTCTCCTTAACTCATTTTTGTTAATATTTCTTTTGGGGTCTTGCGCCAGATCATGCTGGTGGTTACACCGAGCGACAGAAGGATCAAGCACAAGAGGCTAGTATAGGCGATTCCTAAGGAAAGGCCTTGAGGGATTTGGTTGAGCAATTCTAGGGTCTGCTGTTGACCGGTCTCTCCGACAAACTGCTCTAAGAAACGATGGCTGACCATCCGCCCGATGAGAAAGGCTGGGATCACTGCTAGTAAGGATACCAGCACCACTTCCAAGAGGAACTGTATAAAGATCCGGCCCTTGCTCTTCCCAATGGATAAGAGGACGCCGATTTCATGGATCCGCTCCCGTGTCCAGAGACTGAGTAAGAGCGATAGAGCACCGGCTCCTGTCACCAGGAGGACGATCATCATGATCCGTACCAGGCCTTCTAGGGTCTGAGAGGATTCCTTCATCTGGTCAAAGGCCTTGCGATCTTCGACCACGCGTAGCGATTGCCAATCCAGATCCAAGCTTTTAACTTGCTTCAAGAGGGCATCGATTTTCTCAGGATCTTTGACTCCAAAGGTGACCTGGGTCACTTCTTGCTGACTGAGACCAAGGAGCTTGGTCGCATCCTCATAAGAGAGGTAGACTTGGTTTTCACTCAGATCAGAGGTCATTCCTGTGAATTTTTCCTGTTTCTTACCCGAAAAAATCCCAACGATTTTAAAGGTTTGCTCTTTGGCAGGAGTCTCTCCCATCTGAAAGCTGGATAAGGTCAAGGAATCGCCGACCTTTAGCTTGTTCTTCTTAGCCAACTCTTGGTGGATCAAGATCTGGCCGCGAGCCTTGTCGGATAAGTGCTTGCCTTGCACCAGTTGGAAACTACCACTTCTGAAATCCAGGTGCTGGTCTGTCTTCTGGGTAAAGACAGCACCTAGCGCTTGCTTGGCTTCCTGACCCAAATCATCCCGCTCTACCGACTGCTGTCCCGTCACCGCTTCTTTACCAAGAATGCGAACGGGACTTTCATATTGAGGAACCATGCCTCCCACCCCAGCTAGTCGCTGCACCTTTTCAGCCTCCTTCAGCGCAAAGGGAGTATTCCCCTGCTTACTGGTCAGGGCAAAACTGGTCCCAGCCGACAGTTTGATATGGTCCTCCAGCCTTCCTCCTACTTGCATCAGTGAAAAACAGAAATATAAGCAAGAGAGGATCAAGAGGAGAATCAGAAAGAGAACCAGATTCCTCGTTCTTTTTCGAGTAATATAGGCAATTGCCTGTTGTAAGAGCATGAACTCACCCTCCATTTCAAAGTCCACAGTTATTTGATGTGGACGCTTTCATCATTTGTTATAGTTATTATAGAGAAGAAATGTGAAATGTTTATGAAATAGAAAAAGTTTCCTAGAAAAATCTGGGAAAACTGAACAGTCGTTTAGAGTCACTTTATCTATCGACATAGAAAAAACCTTTGAAAAAGAATTTCTTTTCAAAGGTTTTATTTTCTTTTCTTATTGATTTCTTTTTCAATGGCACTAGCAATTTTCTCCACCATATAGGCCGTCTGGAGATTGCGCAAGATCAAGAGGGCCCAAAAACATGCAAAGAGCATTTGACCCGCCATGGTCGCTTCATTGAAAAAATAAGTCTCCATAGCAGTAAAGACTGCTATCACTGCAAATTGTTTTCTATTCATAAAATTATTTTACCATGATTCAGTAAAAAATTCATGTATTAATCGTCTTGCAGGGTGATTTTATCGGATAAAAAGTGAAATTCCTCAGGGATGACACTTTCCTCTTCTTCTATCACTTCCGCTTTTTGCCCACGCGCCTTAGCCGAAAACTCTGCCCGAATTTGGGTCCATTCTTCCATCGAAACCGCTAGAATCTCTGGCGAGAAGCCAGCAGCATTGCTGAGAATATTGCCAAACATGGTATTGAGGTTGTCCCGCTTCATGGTCTGTTCAGCATTAAAGGCAGACTCAAAGGCTAAAATAGCGTGATTTTCATTGGCAGCGACCGGTTGGGATCCGATTAAGAGAGCCTTATCCGCACCTGCCAAGCTCTCGATGATTTCCCCCCAAGCGTTTTGAAGACGGATCAAGTTGGTCCGAGCCAACTCTGGGTTTTCAACCGCCTCTTGTAAAATGGCGTTGACCTTGTTTCGATCTGCCCGGTAGCCCTTGCTCGACTTGGTTGGACGAGTTACTGCCGGTTTTGAAGCAGGAAGACTACTACCTGTTTGCGCTAACTGTTGCTTGAGCTGAGCGACTTCCTTCTTCAAGTCTTCCAGCTGAGCTAGCACATTGGAAGGAACCTCCACAGCTACTGAGTTAGAAACTTGGCCTGTGTTTTCAGCCAATTTAATGGTCATCATTTCAGTATAGATGCGCGGTTGCAGACTATTTTTGATGTCCGCTAGACTGGTCGTCGCCTGGTCAATCAAGGCAAAAAGAAGAGCTTGATCGGCTTCAAGATTCGCCGCAAACAAGTCACTAGCGTGAGTGTTTTCTCCGCCTGTCTGAACAATCAAGAGATCTCTCAGGTATTGAAGTAAGTCCGTGACAAAGCGGGCCATATTCTTACCGTTATCAAAGATAATCGCTAGCTGATCCAGCGCTGCTGTCGCATCATGAGCCAGGATGGCAGCCACGTACTGATCGAGCGCAGCTAGACTGATGGAACCGGTGATCTCTTCTGCGATCGCTGTCGTCAACTCACTACCCGCAGTCAGACTCAGGGCTTGGTCCAAAATGGACAAGGCATCCCGCATCCCACCTTCAGCGCGCCGAGCGATAATCTGCACAGCATCTGCTTCATAGGCAATGCCTTCTGTAGCTAAGATGCTTTCCAAATGATGAACGATATCCGGCAGTTTGATGGATTTGAATTCAAAGCGTTGCACCCGTGACAGAATGGTCGCAGGAATCTTGTGCAACTCTGTTGTTGCGAGGATAAAGACCACGTTTTCCGTTGGCTCTTCCAACGTCTTCAACAAGGCATTAAAGGCCCCTGTCGAGAGCATGTGGACCTCATCGATAATGTAGACCTTGTGCTTGGCTAGACTCGGAGCATAAGTGGACTTGTCGCGAATATCTCGAATCTCATCGACCCCATTGTTGGAGGCCGCATCGATCTCGATGACATCTTCTAGGCTCCCATTGGTAATGGATTCACAGATATAGCAGTCGTTACAAGGCTCCCCATTGACTTGATTAGGACAGTTCATAGCCTTAGCAAAGATCTTGGCCACACTGGTTTTCCCAGTACCACGAGGACCAGAAAAGAGATAGGCATGGCTGATCTTCTCCTGCTCAACGGCCTGTCTCAATGTCCGTGCCACCACTTGCTGGCCGACCAATTGGCCAAAGGTCTGGCTACGGTATTTCCGATATAAAGCTTGATACATTAGTTCTTAACCCCAAACATCTTAAAGTCCCAGTTTGTCTTTTCGATCAAGAGAGCGACAAACTTTTCTAAATACTCCTGATCCAGCTGATCATAGTCAGAGACACACTCCGAATCCAGGTCTAAAACCCCAAGGAGCTGGCCGTCCTTGACCATAGGCACTACAATCTCACTCATGGCTCGGCTATCACAGGAAATATAGTTGGCATGCTGGCGCACATCTTCAACAATGATGGTTTTCTGCTCTTGAGCTGCTTCTCCACAGACACCCTTTCCAAGAGCGATATGGACACAAGAAACACCTCCCTGAAAAGGTCCCAAGATCAATTCCGTTTGGTCATACAAATAAAAACCTGCAAAGACCGAACGAGGAAGGGCTTGATTTAAAAGAGCACTGGCATTGGACAGATTAGCCAAGGCATTGGTTTCTCCTGTTAAGAGAGCGTCTAACTGAGCCAGCAAGAGCTGGTATTGTGATTCTTTTTCCGAATGTTTCATACCTTCCATTATACCAAATCTTTGCCCAAAAATTAAGCTTCAAACAGCGAAAGAAAAGAGAGTGGGACAGAAATCGGTAATTCGTTAGAATTCGATTTCGTCGTCCCACCTCCGCACAGTTGAGTAGGGCTGTAAAAGCTGATGAAATCAGCGTAGTAGAGCCCACTCAACCACTGCGTCTTGCTCGACAATCCAAAAATAATTGAGAGGCTAGAACTTTTGTCCCAGCCTCTGGAATATAGATAAACTAATTTTTAGTAAAATAACTTAAGCGATTCTGCAAAGAGATAAAACCGAGGTCTCATTAATTTAAATTGATCAAGAATATACTAAACTTTCCGCTGTGAGAAAAGTGCCTGAAGCTTAACTGCTTCAGGCACACGGAATTATTGAGACCTTAGGCTCAATAATTAGTCATGGAACTTCTTCTAAGAAGTTCGCTGACGTCCGCACTCACCTAAGGAAAGTTTTTTATGATACCTTTATCTATTCATGTCGCCGATTGAAGTGAAAGACCTCAAAATACTGAATGGCACGATAGATTAAAAAGATAGTCAAGATGATGGACACCAGCCAGATGGTCTCTAACCCATAAAACTGGATCAAATAGGTCGAAAAAATGGCACCAAAGACAAAGCTCCCGATCAAGCAGGTCATAAAGATGGCTTCCCAAAGGAATTTCTTCTCCTTTTCTCTGACAAAATTCCCATAAGCCACCATGGTTTTCTTGAGATTTCCCGTCATAAAGGAATGATTATAGGCATAGCCATCCACTTCTCCAAAAGAGGTCGCTACAATTCCCAAACTCAGGCCAAAAAAAGGCACGATGAAGACATTTTTTACCGATGCTGGCAAAAATCCCGTCACCAAGGTTGTGAGGATAAAGGGTACCAAGGTACTGAGGCGCCAGACTGAATTGTCAATCAAGCGACGCAAAACTGTCATCAAAAAGATTCCCAACATAAAGGCCAGCATGGTCGCTAACTTTACTTCTACATCTGAGATCTGATGACCAATCAAGCCGACCGATAGAAAGACCACATTTCCCGTCTGGCCTGCCGCCAAGGTTCCCCCCCGACAGATAAAGGTATAGGCATCTGAAAAACCAGCACACATGGTCAATAAACAAGCGAACGCCTTGGTTCGCGAATGAAACTCCCTTTTCATTTCCACTCTCCCTATGAAAAAGAGGGAGCGGTACAAAACGTTTGGAAACATTTATCGTACCACCCCCGCAAAGCTGATCGAAATCTCTTACGATTTTTTTAAGCGAATGAAGAGTTCAATCAACTACTGCGATATTCAATTATTGCATCTAATAGCTAAGAATTGGAGATCGATTACCCTCACTCCAACTTTCTATTTTCCTTCACGCGCCTCGTTGAGGATTTTCTCAATCTTGGTTGTGATCAAATCAATCGCAACCGTATTGGTCACGCCCTCAGGAATAATCACATCCGCATAGCGCTTGGTAGGCTCGATGAACTGGTGGTACATCGGTTTTACCACACCAAGGTATTGCTCAATGACACTATCGAGACTCCGGCCACGCTCCTCCATATCGCGCTTGATCCGGCGAATGATCCGCACATCATCATCCGTATCAACGAAAATCTTGATGTCCATCAAGTCCCGAAGGCGCTTGTCTTCAAGGACTAAGATCCCTTCCACGATGAAGACATCCTGAGGTTCCTGACGATAGGTCTTGCTGCTGCGCGTATGCTCCGCATAGTCATAGGTTGGGATATCTACCGGACGACCCTCCAAGAGTTCATTGATCTGCGCAATCATCAAGTCCGTATCAAAGGCAAAAGGATGGTCATAGTTGGTCTTGATCCGCTCCTCAAAGGTCAAATGACTCTGGTCCTTGTAATAGGAATCATGCTCAATCATGGCAATCTTTTCATTCGGGAAATTGGCCAAAATGGCACGAGACACACTGGTCTTTCCACCACCAGAACCACCAGTAACACCAATAATAATAGGTCTATTTTGCATTTTCTACTCCATTACCTCTAGTCGTCTGAGAAGAAATAGACATCTCAGATACATCTTATCCATTTTACCATATTTTTGCCTAGACATGAATAGTTTTTCAGTCAGAAATTTGGAAACAAAAAGGACCTTGCGGTCCTTTCATTATTTCACTTTTTCTAATTTAGCAGCAAATTCATTACCACCACGTAAGACGAGTATATTTTTTCCACCGTTGACAGGTACGAAACAATAATTTGAATTAGCTTGTATATAGACTTCCTTAGCACTCTTCACTTGATAGCCTTGTGATTTCACCGCTTCTTGAATTACGTCAAATGTGTGTTCGATCTCTTCTTTAGAAGTCGTGTCTCCATCATACTTTTCTGAATCAGCTAGAGAATAGAATGCGTAAGCCTTGCTATCGAAATACTTATCACTAATAATTCCGTGATCTGAAATCTGAACAGTTGTATTATCTCCTTCTGTCACATTCTTCCATTTTCCAACCATGGCCTTAGGTGTTTCAACCTTGTGATAGACCAAATTATCTTCAAAGTTTCCTTTGTATGACTTATAAGTTTTCAAGTCGAATAAATCATTTCTTAAAATAATATTGCTTCCGTCTTTTTGGAGCAAATTATAGCGTGTGTTCCCACCAGATTTAATAACAACTATTTCTGTCGTTTTCAGGTTAAATTTCTTATCGACATCCGCAAGTGAATGCAAGTCAGTTGCATTTAACAAAGAAAGTGCTGTATTAAATTCTTTTTTCGCTTCATTGCCCTTGAGAACCTTTTTGATGGTCTCGCCACCATTAACTCTTTGTTTCTTTCCATTTAATTCATAGGTGACCGGACTTGAATCCGTATTTCGCAACCAAACACCATCTACACTTGGTCCACCTGAAAAGAAAAAGAACCAAGCAAGAGCAATCACTGCGACAAATCCCGCAATTGCGGCCCCAATTTGGGTTTGTTTATTGAAAGAAAATGTCAATTTTTTCGGTCTTGGAACAGGTTGCAAGGTTTTCACCGATGGCTGCGGTTGGACAAAACCCGTCTGTTCTTGTGAAAGAGGTGCGCTAGGTGCAACAGGTGCTTCCTGAGAAGGAGCCTGCGCTTCAGTTGCTGGAGCTGGCGCTTCTTTTCGCTCTACGACAAACTCCCCTTTTTCACGCGCTTCTTGAAATTCTTGCATACTTGGTTTGCGACCATTGACCGCTTCAAAGTATTCAACCCAATCTTTTTGATTCATCATATCCCCCTTATTGATTTATCCTAAAAACTAACCATATTATACCACAAATCCATGGTTAATTTTTTATTTTCAGAAAAATATCTGAAAAAGTCCAAGTGATTTTCCACTTGGACCTTCTTCATTATTTCAAAACTTTTTGTGTTTTCGCGTAGTTGGCTTCTACAGCTTCTTTTTCAGCTTTCCACCAGTCTTGGTGGTCTGTGTACCACTTGATGGTATCTTCCAAACCTGCTTCGAAGTTTGTGAATTGTGGTTCCCAACCCAATTCTTCACGCAATTTTGTTGAATCGATGGCATAACGCAAATCATGACCAGCACGGTCTGTTACACGGTCGTAGGCGTCTTTTGGTTGACCCATTTTTTCAAGGATCAATTCAAGCACTTCCTTGTTGTTCTTTTCACCGTCAGCACCGATCAAGTAAGTTTCACCAATACGGCCTTTAGTAAGAATCGCCCAAACACCAGTGGAGTGGTCGTTAGTGTGGATCCAGTCACGGACGTTCTTCCCTTCACCATAAAGTTTTGGCTTGATGCCAGACAAGATGTTGGTGATTTGACGTGGGATGAATTTTTCGATGTGTTGGTATGGCCCGTAGTTGTTTGAACAGTTAGAAATCGTTGCTTTGACACCAAATGAACGAACCCAAGCTTTCACGATCAAGTCTGAAGCAGCCTTGGTTGATGAATAAGGTGATGATGGGTTGTATTTGGTTTCAGCTGTGAATTTTTCACCAGGACCTTCCCCATGTCCAGGAAGATCTTCACGCAATGGAAGGTCTCCATACACTTCGTCTGTTGACACGTGGTGGAAACGAATGTCGTATTTACGAGCAGCTTCCAAGAGTGTATAAGTTCCAACAAAGTTTGTGTAGATAAATGGAGATGGATCTTTGAGGGAGTTGTCATTGTGGCTTTCAGCCGCATAGTGGACAATAGCATCAGCCTTGGCAGCCAATTTGTCAACTAATTCAGCATCAGCGATGTCTCCCACCACCAACTCGACACGATCTCCAAGGATTTCTTCGATATTGGCACGGTTACCAGCATAAGTGAGTTTATCAAGGACAGTCACATGCACGTCTGGATGGTTGTTGTAGACATAGTGGACGAAGTTTGAACCGATGAAACCAGCTCCACCAGTTACGATGATATGTTTATATTCTGACATTTTTTCTCCAAATAATTTTTAGTTTTGATTGTTCCTTAAATCAATCTTTTTTTAGCTTTCCTTAGGTGAGTACGGACGTCAGCGAACTTCTTCGAAGTTCCATGACTAAGTTTTGAGCCTAGTGTCTCAAAACTTCCGAGCACCTGGAACAAAAGTGGTTCAGGTGCTTTTCTCACGGCGGAAAGCTAAGTACATAGCTCGCTTCGCTCGTTTATAGCAAAGCTAAAAACTATATAATGATGTTCTTGATTGTTTTAAGATTTATATTCTACAAATCTTCTGCTTTTAGGGGTTTGACGTCTTTGAGCAATGGGTGGTTCTTGTCTGCTTCTGAGACTTCTGCTTCTTCCAAGTTTTCCCACTGGATGTCTAGGCTTGGGTCTGCGTAGTTGACAAAAGCATATTTTGGTTTGAGTTCCAATGCCCAGTAATCATTGACTAAGTATGTATAGGCAACTTTGTCTGTCAAAACTTGGAACCCATTGGCTACACCACGAGGGACGAAGATGCCTTTTGAAGCATCTATCACGGTTTGGTAGGTATTCCCAAAGCTATCGCCTTCACGAAGGTCTACCCAAGTTCCAAGAACCTTGCCTTCATCTGCTACAGAGATGTACTTGTCCCAAGGCTCTGCATGCAAGCCACGCAAAACATTCTTACGAGAGAATGAAATATTGTTTTGCAACTTACCTTCTGCAAAGAAGCTTTCAGGGAAGCCAAGAGGAAGCATTTTTTCCTTTTGGAAGTTTTCCTTAAACCAACCACGGTTGTCCCCGCACACTGGAATATCAAACTCCATCAAGCCTGGGATGGCTTCAATTTTGCGGGCTGCTAATTCTTTATCAAAAAATTGTTCCGTCATTAAGCTTCTCCAATCAAACGGAGCAAGTATTGTCCGTATTCGTTTTTCTTCAGTGATTGCGCTAATTCATGGACTTGTTCTTTGGTGATATAGCCCATGCGATAGGCGATTTCTTCAAGGTTGGCCACTTGGACATTTTGCAAGCGTTGAACAGTTTCGATATATTGAGATGCTTGCAAGAGGCTTTCGTGAGTTCCTGTATCCAACCAGGCAAAACCACGGCCCATAAGCTCAACAGAGAGATCTCCACGCTCCAAATAAGCCTTGTTAACATCGGTAATTTCAAGCTCTCCACGAGGACTTGGTTTAATGTTTTTGGCAATTTCTACCACATCATTGTCATAGAAATAAAGTCCTGTCACCGCAAAGTTGGATTTTGGATGTTCTGGCTTTTCTTCGATAGAGACAGCGTTCATATCCGCGTCAAACTCTACCACACCAAAGCGTTCTGGATCTTTAACTTGGTAACCAAAGACAGTCGCTCCTTTTTCTTTGGCTTCTGCCCGTTGCAACATCTTGGTTAAGCCATTTCCGTGGAAGATATTGTCCCCAAGGATAAGGGCAACGTGATCGTCACCGATAAAATCTTCCCCGATGATGAAGGCTTGCGCCAAACCATCTGGACTTGGTTGCTCTGCATAAGAGAGAGAAATTCCTAGTTCAGAGCCATCTCCAAGAAGCTCTTCAAAACGAGGAAGGTCTTGAGGAGTCGAGATGATCAGGATATCTTTGATCCCAGCCAACATAAGGGTTGACAGCGGATAGTAGATCATTGGTTTGTCATAAATGGGCATCAATTGTTTAGAAGCCGCACGTGTCAATGGATACAAGCGAGTTCCTGAGCCCCCTGCTAAAATAATACCTTTCATAATGTTAGGCCTTTCTACGTAGTCATTACCCTTATTTTATCATGTTTATATAAAAAAGTCACCTTGCATTTGTGTTACAAGGTGATGACAGGTTGTTGGTTCTATAGTCTCGTTAACGATCTTCATTATCGTGTTTCAAATAGGGCACTTTGACTAAAGCTCCCTGATATCCTTTAATTCACTGATCACTGCTTCTCTTCTGAACCATCCGAATATCTTACCCTTACTCTTGATTTTGTCGTGCCTCTCCTAGAATCCATAAAGCTCTGAAATTCCTCATCTTCATTATGATAGACCCCTATCTTAATTTTATTCGCATCTTTATCATAAGCTAATACATGTTTCTTGCAAGTCCCGTCAACAAATGTGAGTTTCACCTCAGCTCCCCATGCGTCTGAAGGAGTAGAGCTATAAGATGGGGTTTTTATCGCAATTTCTTCAATTCCCTCGTAAGAATTCTTCAAGGTCCTTACAAGGCTGACTTCATACTCTTTATTGCGTCTCTTCTCCTCTAATTTTTTGTTCATATAAAACAAAGAAATACCAACTACCATAAGGAGAGCCAAGGCAATGACAATCATCATTCTATTGTTTTTCTTTTTAAACTTGGTTTTTACCATAAGATGATTTTCCTCGCTAACTAAGTGTTGCCTCTGAATTGAATCTGATGAATTGTTCTTCATCTTTTCATTCTCAAATACAATGATACCAATCAAAAAGAGAGCTTGTCCTGATGCTCTCCTTTTCTGATCCTTATCCCAAAGCGACATCTAGGATCATCATAATGACAAAGCCAACCATGAAGACCGAGGGTCGCAACGTCTGTATTGCCGTTGGTCTGGGAATCTGGGATCAACTCTTCAACTACCACGAAGATCATCGCACCTGCCGCAAATCCCATCATGATGTCCAGTAACTTGCGACTAATATGCTTGAAGAAAAAGACGATGGCTGACCCTACAATGGTACAGCCCCATGTAAACAATCCTGCGAGAAAGGCCTGCATGACCACGGATTGCGATTGAAACCAATTCATAACAACTCCCATTTTCTTGATGATTCACTTCTTCTATTCTACTATTTTTAGCCAAATTACGGAAGATCTTTCGAAAAAAAGAGAGTGGGACAGAAATCGGTAATTCGTTAGAATTCGATTTCGTCGTCCCACCTCCGCACAGTTGAGTAGGGCTGTAAAAGCTGATGAAATCAGCGTAGTAGAGCCCACTCAACCACTGCGTCTTGCTCGACAATCCAAAGAAAATTGAGAGGCTAGGACTTTTGTCCCAGCCTACTTCTTCACATATTGTTCAACTGGATAATCTGCCGGATCTAAGCGCAGTTTTCCTCCTACCACGAGTTGGGCTAGATGCCAACCAATGAGGGGACCTGTTGTGAGGCCAGACGAACCAAGTCCACTAGCGACATAGAGGCCTGCTCGATCAGGAACAGCTCCCCAAAATGGTGAAAAATCACTGGTGTAGGCACGGGTTCCCACGCGCTCCCCGATATCTTCGGCTTGAGCTAGTTCTGGATAGTAAGACAGGGCTTCTGTTTCCATCTGATCCAGCAAAGCCTGATCCACTGTCAGGTCAAAGCCCATCTCATTCTCATGGGTGGCTCCCATACTGATCTTGCCCTCCTGGAAGGGAATGATATCCAGCTCTCCTTCAGGCATGACCACAGGATAATCAGCAGTATCTAGGTCTAGCTGATAATCTCGCAGTTGCCCCTTTTGCGGACGGACATCAACTTGGTAGCCAAGCGACTCGAGCATTTGCCCCAACCATGCTCCTGTTGCCAGGATGACTTGGTCATAGCTTTCTCCTGCAATCTGATAGCCATCACTTGAGACTGAGAGAGCGACCTCTTCCTTGATCACTTTTGCCCCACTTGCCTGAAGAAGGGTTTCTGTCAGAAGAGCTCCTTCTACATGGGCTCCACCTGAGGCATAAAGGAGCTTCTCAAAGCCTTGTAGATCAGGAAATTGCTGGGCTACTTCTTCCTTAGTCAAAATAGCCAAGTCCCCGATTAAGGGAGATTCTTCTCGTCGACTCAGCGCCAACTGATAGAGTTCGTCTAATTTTTCCTCATTTTTCTTGAGGAGATAGGCGCCGGTCTGCTGGTAAAAATCTGTTTTAATTCCGTCCTTAGCCAAGTCTTCTACCAATTCTTGGTAGAAATCAGCTCCCAGACGAGCCAGGCGATACCAGGCCTTATTCCGCCGTTTGGAAAACCAAGGGCTAATAATGCCTGCCGCTGCCTTAGTTGCTTGGCCGACTCCATGGTCATAGACGGTCACATCCACTTGTGCTTCTTTGGATAAATAATAGGCTGCAGTAGATCCCACGATCCCTGCTCCAATAATGGCAACTTTCATCATGACCCCTTAGATATGGTAAAAAGGATTGGTGCTGGCTTGACTGCCAATCACTTCAATCTCCCAGGCTTCCTCAGCCTTCCACTGATTGAGCTTTTCTACTAATTTTGACACAAAAAGAACTTCGATATGGTGCCCTGGATCCAAGGCCAAGAGCCCATCGCTCAGCATGTCCTGAGCTGTGTGGTAGTAGATGTCTCCTGTGATATAGACCTCAGCCCCCTTGGCGAGAGCATCCTTGTAAAAGGACTGGCCACTTCCTCCACAGATGGCGACACACTCAATGACCCGATCCAAATCCGCCTGATCATAACTGACCAAGCGCAAAGCATCTAAGCCAAAGGTTTCTTTGACCTTGTCAGCCAACTGGCCAAAGGTTTGAGTAGCTACCCGACCGATCCGGCCGATTCCGAGCCCTTCCCCTGTCATACTGAGGGGCTCTGTATCTTCAATTTCCAAGAGCTGGCAAAACCAATCGTTGAGCCCATCTGGGACAATGTCAATATTGGTATGGCTGACGTAGACAGCGATATCATGCTTGATCAAATCGATATAGATCTGATTTTGAGCCCGATCGGTTACTAAATCCTTGATGGGACGGAAAATGGGTGCGTGCTTGACGATGATCAAGTCTACCCCATGGGCGATGGCTTCAGCCACCGTCTGCTCACGGATATCTAAGGCTACCATAACTTTTTTGATGTCTTTTTGTAGCGTACCGACTTGTAGACCATGGACATCTCCCTCCATGGAAAGTTCCTGAGGACAGTAGGCTTCATAGCGTTTGATGACGTCACTTGCTAACATTTAGGACCTCCTTGATGTGTGCGATGCGCTCTTCTAACGATGCTCTGGCAGATTGATTCTCAACGGGGACCTGCTCTAAGGCAAAGGCTAATTTCTCTACTTCCTTGGACCATTTTTGGACAAAGGCTGGAGCTTGTTCCAACATTAAATGGGGACCAAAGCGCAGTTCCTTGGCTGTCAACTCTTGAGAACCGTGTTCCACCACAAGGATCTCATAGAACTTCTCATTTTCTTCCAAGATGGCTTCATCGACAATACGAAAATCATGGTCTACTAACCAAGCCCGCAGTTCATCCTCTCGATTATTGGGCTGGAGGACCAAGCGAGAGACATTGGTTAATTTTTCAAGACCTGCCGCTAGGATATCCGCAATCAAGCGTCCTCCCATGCCCGCAATGGTGATACAGGAAATGCCATCTGTTGGGTCAAATGCAGCCAATCCATTGGCCAGACGAACCTCGATCTTGTCCTCTAAGCCATTATCGGCAACATTTTGAAGGGCAGACTGATAGGGCCCCTCAACCACTTCACCAGCAATAGCAGCCTCAATCTTGCCTTCTTGTAAGAGGGCGATAGGGAGATAAGCATGGTCACTCCCCACATCCAACAGACGCGCCCCAGCTGGGACGAAACTAGCCACCAAGTCCAAGCGATTTGATAATTTTGTAAATTCCATGTGCTACTTTCTAAACTTTTATTCCACCCTTTAGTATACCATGTTTGCACCATTAAAAAAAGGCGCAACGGCGCCTTGTCTATTATGGAAAGGTATTACTTTAGACTTTCCTTAGGTGAGTCCGGACGTCAGCGAACTTCTTCAAAGTTCCATGACTAAGTTTTGAGTCTAATGTCTCAAAACTTCCGGGCACATGAAACTTATACGTTTCATGTGCTATACTCACGGCGGAAACTCTCGCTATCATCCTCAACAAGCCGATATTAGACTTTAGTCAATTTCCTTATAGTCTACTTCCAAGCCACGTTTCACAGCTGGGCGATTGGCGATTTTCTCTGTCCAAGCCTGCAGATGCTTGTATTCTTTCACATTTAGGAAAATTCCTGCTCGGTCCCAGACCTTGTCTTGGGCTAGACGGCCATACCAAGACCAGATGGCAATATCTGCAATGGTATAGTCATCCCCTGCGATATAAGGTTTGGTTGCCAGTTCCTTGTCCAGTAGGTCCAATTGACGTTTGGCTTCCATGGCAAAGCGGTTGATAGCATACTCGATTTTCTCAGGCGCATAGTGGAAGAAATGACCAAAGCCTCCCCCTAAAAATGGTGCCGCACCCGTCTGCCAGAAGAGCCAGTTGAGCACTTCTGTCCGTTTAGCAGGATCTGTCGGGATTAATTTGCCAAATTTCTCCGCTAGATACAGGAGGATATTAGCCGATTCAAAGACACGAATGGCTTGATCGCCTGATTGATCCAACATGGCCGGAATTTTCGAGTTTGGATTGATGGCTACAAAGTCACTACCAAACTGATCTCCCTCACCAATCTTGATCCGATAAGCGTCATAGCCTGCATCCACTCCCAGCTCTTTCAATTCCTCCAGCATAATGGTGGCCTTGATCCCATTGGGTGTTGGAAGGGTATAGAGTTGGAAAGGCTGGTCCCCTTTTGGAAGGGTTTGTTCAAAGCGGGCACCTGCTGTTGGTTGGTTCAAGCCACCCCAGGCTCCTCCCATTTGGCTCGGTGCTTCCCATACTTCTGGTAATTGATAGTCTGACATCTTTCTTCTCCTTTATTTCGCTACTCTTAGCATATCAAATATCGGGCTCCCTTTCAAAGATCTGCTACGCGAAGGCTACTTGACTTTTTTTGTCAAAATGATAGTATAGAAAAAATACAATTTTAAGGAGAAAACCATGTCCACGATCGATTTTCATAGTTTGGCAAAGACAGAACTTCACTGTCACTTAGACGGTTCCTTGTCGCTTCCAATCATTCGCCAATTGGCAGCTATGGCCAATATTGACCTACCTGCTAGCGATGAAGAGCTCAAGCACCATGTCACTGCACCTGCCCACTGTGAGAATCTCTTGGACTATTTGGAGGCCTTTGACTACATCCGCCCTCTCCTTCAGACCAAGGAATCCTTGACGCTTGCTGCTTACGATGTGGCCAAGCAAGCTGCTCTCGAAAACGTCGTCTACATCGAAGTTCGCTTCGCACCAGAATTGTCCATGGACCAAGGGCTAACCGTCCCAGAAACGATCGATGCTGTCTGCCATGGTCTACGCCAAGCCCAGGAGGAATTTGGCATTGTTGCAAAGGCCTTGGTCTGTGGTATGCGCCAGTCCGATCAAGAAGTCACCTCTCGCATTCTTGCAGAAGCCAACCAAGTTAGTGATCAGGATTTTGTTGGTTTTGACTTTGCCGGAGATGAGCACAACTACTCTCCAGAAGATATTCGACCTCTAATTGAGCAAGTCAAGAGTTACCATCGTCCTATGACGCTTCATGCAGGTGAGTGTCATTGCCCACACTTTGTAGCCCAATCGATTGCATTTGGCATCAAACGCAATGGGCACGTGACGGCTCTATCTCATGAACCAGCCTTACTCCAATCCTTTATTGAAAATGGGGTCACTGGTGAACTCTGCTTGACCAGTAACTTACAGACAAAAGCAGCGCCGACTTTAGAGGATTTCCCTTATTTGAAGATGAAGGCAGCCGGTGCTCGAATCAGTATCAATACCGATAACCGGACTGTATCTGATACGGATTTGACCAAGGAATACACTCTTTACCACCGCCACTTCAATACGACGCCAGTCGACTTTTACCAGCACAATGTCGATGCTATCCAAGCTTCCTTTGCTAGCGACGAAGAAAAGCAAGAACTCCTGAGCAAACTAGAAAAAGCTTACGCGGACTATTTATAAACGAAAAAATGAGGCTGGGACAAAAGTCCTAGCCTCTCAATTTTCTTTGGATTGTCGAGCAAGACGCAGTGGTTGAGTGGGCTCTACTACGCTGATTTCATCAGCTTTTACAGCCCTACTCAACTGTGCGGAGGTGGGACGACGAAATCGAATTCTAACGAATTACCGATTTCTGTCCCACTCTCAGTTTTTTTTTTAATCCTTCCACAAATCCATGGCCTGTAAGAAATCGTCTGAAACGGTTACATTGCGTGGGTTGGCTTGCTCGCGTTCTTGTAGTTTCGCTTCTACTTGGACCAGGCTGTTGATACCTTCACTGCGCCAGTTGCGTAAAATGGCTTGGATATATTTCCAGTGAGGCTTGCCGTTAAAGACAGCTTCTCGTAATGCTGCCTTGATCACATCTGGATCTGTCTGATCCTCGCGCACGGTCTTGGTCAGGTCTTCAATCTCAAAAGGCGTCAAGAGTCGTCCCAGTTCTTGTTGGAAGGTTTCCACCAAGTCCTTGATGACATTTCCCTTAGCAGGCGCGCTTTGTGCCTTCCCTTGTGTCTGGGCTTCTATAATCTCATCCAAGCGCTCCAGAGCAATGGTCGCATCAAAGATGGCTTCAATCTCGCCATTGAGCTCAATGGTCCGGTATTGAAGAAGTCCCTTGGTGGTCAAATTGGACATAATCCGATTGACCTCTGTCACCGTTTTTCCCAGATGACTAGCAATCTGATTAGGTGTCAAAGCCTCTTGACCAGTCGTATTTTGAAGGAAGAAAAACTGCCAAACCAAGTAATCATCTGCTTGGTCAAACAACTCATGATAATGAAAAAGCAAGGCACTTGGAAGAACCAAGTTGCCATACTTAAATGCTTGTGAATATGTCATAATTCCCCTTTATAGGTAACCATAAAATGAAATATCTTTTTCCAATTCTTCCAAGCGGTAAGGTGTTTCTTGATAAACCGCATAGTTGATCCAATTACTAAAAAAGGTCGTCGCAGCTAGATTCCAACGAATGCGAGGCTCTGTATTAGCGTCATCCCCATCAAAATAATTCTTGGGAACGTCCGGATCCAAGCCTGCCTTGACATCTCGGTGGTATTCTTTTGCCAGCGTATCGCGATCATACTCCAGATGGCCAAAGCTATAGACCTCACGCATGTCTGGACTAGCAATGATGGAAAGCCCAACTTCATTTCCCTGAGCGATCACTTGAAGATTGCTCTTTTCAAGGACTTCCTTCAAAGGAATATCTGTATAACGAGAATGAGGGGCAAGGAAGCGATCGTCAAAGCCTCTCATGAGCAGACTATCGGGACGCACCACTGCTTGGTCATAGATACCAGATAGCTTGTCACAGAGCTCTACTTTTTGAATCCCGTAACGGTGGTAAAGACCAGCCTGGGCTCCCCAACAAAGGTGCAAGGTAGAAAAGACATGACGCTTAGACCATTCAAAGACCTGGGTTAATTCTTCCCAGTAGTCTACTTCCTCAAAGTCCATCTTTTCGACAGGTGCTCCTGTCACAATCAAGCCGTCATAGTAATTATCCTTGATATCCTCAAAGGTCTTATAGAAGCTCTCCAAATGCTCTGCCGCTGTATTCTTGGATTCATGGCTCGTCATGTAGAGGAAATCTACATTGATCTGCAAGGGCGTGTTAGCAAGGAGCCGTAAGAGCTGGGTTTCTGTCGCAACCTTGGTCGGCATCAGATTAAGAATGAGAACATTCATCGGCCGAATATCCTGGTGAGTCGCCCGAACATCATCCATGACAAAAATATTTTCTGAACGAAGAATATCGACTGCTGGTAATTTTTTATCTAGAGTAATTGGCATAAAAAGCTCCCATCTTACAAGTTCTTAACTAACATTATATGATAGGAGCTTATAGTTTTCAATTATGGTTTTTCTGTAGCCAGTTATAGTATTAGACTATATTAGTAATGCATCAAGACTTTGTAGTCGTAATCGCCGATCGCTTCGCGACCTTTCAAATCATCCAACTCAATCAAGAAGGCACAACCTGCAACGACCCCACCGAGTTTTTCGATCATTTCGATGGTTGCTTTCACCGTACCACCAGTCGCTAAGAGGTCATCAACGATGAGGACACGTTGACCTGGTTTGATAGCATCGGCGTGCATGCAGAGGGTATCAACACCGTATTCTTTTTCGTAGTCAGCAGAGATGACTTCACGTGGCAATTTACCAGGCTTACGAACAGGCGCAAATCCAATTCCCAACTCAAAAGCTACCGGACATCCAACGATGAACCCACGCGCTTCAGGACCAACAATCATGTCGATTTTCTTATCCGTCGCGTATTGAACGATTTCACGAATCGCATAACTATAAGCATTGCCATCTGCCATCAAAGGGCTGATATCACGGAAGGTAATTCCTTCTTGTGGATAGTTTTCAATGCTTGCAATGTAATCTTTTAAATTCATGGTTAACTTTCTTTCATAAAAATTTTTTTACATTCCATTATACCATGAATTCTACTAACTTGCATCATTTTTTGCCAAATCATTTTCCCAAGCTCCTGCGTCAAAAGCAAAAATCCCACATCCGAAAAATGATGTGGGATTAGATCCGAAAAAAACTTACTATTCTTCTATCAATTTGTTGTATTCAATTTTCATATCCCCCAAGTTTTTCAGGGAATAACGGGAACTTCCATTTTTGAACCAGGTACCAAGGATGTATTGTTCAGCGACTTTCTTACTTTGGTCTCGAAGCCAAGCACGGTCTTTGCCATAGGTGGCAAGTTTCTTTAGAAAATCACTTCCTTCAACTGTTTGATTATCCTCGTAAAGATACACTTTTTCTTGAATCAATGCTCTTTTTTTAGAATTGTATTTGAAGGACATCCAAACGTATGCATTTTCGTTTAGATGGTATTCATACCAATAAACCCACTCGGAACTGTCCCTAAACATCATGACGGATAGGTCTTCTTGTCCCCCAACGATTTCATCTGAATAGGGATACATTTGAAATCCTTCATCCTCCTTCCAGATGCGATCACTACCGATCGTCTCTGTAAAGGGCTTGAACATCACATAGCGTATCCATCCACCATTTTCGGCGTAGTTGATTTCTTCCATAGGGTTTTTGAAACTCAGGTAAATTCCTAGCCAATAAAGGGCAAAAAGCAGGAAGGGGCTGAGCCAGAGGAATTTTTTTAAGTGTTTATTCATGAGGCCTGTCCTGTCAGGTAGTCGTAGATTTCACAAACCGTTCCAAGGGCCATCAACTCCTGCTCT
Organism: uncultured Streptococcus sp.; assembly: GCA_934215455.1. GTDB lineage: Bacteria > Bacillota > Bacilli > Lactobacillales > Streptococcaceae > Streptococcus. The sequence continues at coordinate 46 of CAKPZX010000027.1, read as the reverse complement.
TTCACCGTTTGTTTGAGGTTTTGGTAGATGCTGCTTTCTGCGATTT
>CAKPZX010000026.1 GCA_934215455.1 uncultured Streptococcus sp. | reverse complement strand
CCCCAGACTTTAATAATTGAAATAGTTCTAATGGGAATTCATAAACTACACGCTGAGGGGCAATTCCTCCCTCCTCAGTAACGTAATAAAAATGATTACCATCTCTCCAGATATGCTGACCGTAACCTTTTACTTCTTCAAACTGAATAACATCTTCCCATTGTAGTTTTGTTGGTTTCATTTTATACATTACTTACTTAAGTGGTGATACATAATTATCTGGAAGTTTGCCTCTCCAGTCAATCCACATTTGCTCAGCAATCGGAATTAATCTTTTAAGCTCTTCCTGAGTAAATAATTCTCTAGTTTCAGGTATATCAATTAATGATGTTGGACTCTCTTCTATGAATCGTTTCTCACTAGCTCTCTTTTCTTCTTCCGTCGGTGGCCAACAGTCATTCTGAACTTTCCAGGAAACTTCTTGGAGCGTTCTCTCTCCACTTTCTAATAGAGCAAATAATTCTTGTGGGAGTTCATAGATTACTAACCAAGAAGCTACGGTGCCTTCTTCTAAAACTAAATAATATTTGTCCTCTTTTTTCCAAATGGATTTTCCATATCCTTCAATTTCCTCAAATTGGATAACATCTTCCCATTGTAGTCTTGTTGGTTTCATTTTATACCTTCCTTACTTAAGCGGCGATACATAATCATCTGGAAGTTTACCTTCAGATTCGATCCACTGTTTCTCAGCAATTGGAATCAATTCTTAGTTTCGTCATCAAATCAATTAATCTATTGTCCATCAATTCTCTTTTTTTAACTCTTTCTCTAATTGTTTTAAGACTACTAAAATTTCGCTTTTATAATCCATTGTTTCATCTACAAATCTTCTTGCTAAACTAAAAAAACTAATATCGCCGAGATTTTCTCCTCTTCCTAAACTCTTAGTTAAGTTATATATATCCTGTATAATTCCAGGATATAACTTCTGACTTGGATATTCTAAGTCAATTAAATCTTGTAATTTGTCTGTATACTTCATATATTTATTTTTCATAGTTCAAAACCTCAATTTGGTACAGCTCGTATTCCACTATCCAGTCTAATGGCCATGGATTTGGTAATAAAACTTGATCAGCGCCTCTGTATATTTCCTGATCATATGCCACCGTATTCTATTAAATGTTTGATAGTGATCTTCAGTAAACCAAATTGAACCATCATCACAAATGACTATTCGTTCAGGGCCCCGAGATTTATCTTTTTGATAAGGATTATGTTACCTTAAAGCAGCTCCATAAAAATTTGTACCATTTTTTAATTTTCCACTATGTAAACTTGAAAACTCTTTACCTTACCGCCAACAACATGTTTTTCAACATCACTTTCCCACCAAGGAAGAACATCTTCTTCCAAAATTTCTAAAAATAAGTCTTTAGAAGATAAGTTATCTTTTAAGAAACTACCATCATTTTCAAAGATAAAGCTGTATTCTTCAGCTTTTATCCATGAGAAGTCCGTTAGCCAATCCGTAATAGATGACCAATTATTCGTATCAGGAAGGCCGACAGTTTTTTCAAGAAAATGAAATAGCTCTTCTTTGTTTTGGATCTGCTTCCCATCAAAAATTGCTACAAAGCCACTGAAAGGCAATCGATCTTGCATTTCAATCTTTGTAATGTAATGAATTCTATTTTTCACGATTTCATACCTCTCACTATCTCTTTCTCGGAATGGTAGTTTTTTTTAACATCGAATTCATTTATGGTCACTGGAAAAATATCTTCCCCTCTGTACATTTTATCTTCCATTTCTTTCCACTCAATCACTAATTTATATAGTTCATCAGTTGAGATAAAGCAAGGTTCTCCAAGACTTTCATCATCCATTTGATAGTATACTTCTGTTTCTTCTTTACCTATATCAATATTTAGCATATTACCGCCAAAGTCTGATTCTTCTTTTTGACCAGTAACAACTGCTTCCAATTCTTTATAAATATGAGGGTAAAAATTATGAACTTCTGTATCAAAAAATTCGCACAAGGTTTGATAATAGAGGTCATAAAAACTTATCATCAATCTAGTACTATTGTTTTGATATTTGAATATATCGTATTCTCTTTTTAACATTTGTTCTAGCCTATTTCTAATCCTCAAAAATTGAAAAATTATATTTGTTTTTGTATCTCTGATTGAAGCGGACAATTACATTCATAGGGTCTTTTTTTGTTAATCCATTATCAAAAGTTATACTTTTCGTTAACTCTTCCCGAAATTCTTGTATTCCAGATGCTATTTCAGCTACTAATCTTGAAGTATCAATTTTAAAAGTGGCAATACCCTTATCTTCCATAAAGAGTATTGAATCGAAAAATAATATTGAAATATACAAATCCGTAGCTGAACTCTTTGTCAATTTAATTAAAGAGTTCTCTAATAATAATTGAATGTTTTTGACATCACTTTGATTATAAAAATATTCAAACAGTACCTGATTTATATCTGTAGGAAAAACGTCTGGAACAAAAGTTGGAGGTTCAATTCGATACTTTTGTCTTCCGCGAAGTATATCTTCAACGTTTCCTTCTTTAATAGCTTCTATAATTTTTATTTTTTCCTTCAATTTAGTTTATTATTCTTCCTTCTTCTCTCCATATTTAGGATCAATTATATTAAATAAGCGAATTTGTTCCTCTAAAAAAACCTATCGTAAAGTTCAATGTCCCCACTAGCTTTATTCCAAGCATTCTGTGAGGCTATTCTAGCCCTACTGAGATACTTTTGGGAAAGTTTGACCTCTTGACTTCCCAAAAATGGTCCTCACTGCTTTTTAATCCGTCTTTTTGTTTCCCTTGTAATTCAGGCTGAATATTTCGGCTCATGAAGGGATAATAGTTATTGTAAATGCTCTGTTGGATTTTCACTTCAGAATTCTTATAGGTGATAATTAAAGCAAGAGATTACCAATACTTAATTTGTAAACTCTTATTTGTTTCAATTCCAACATAGATATAAAGAGTTATTTTAATCTTTGCTCGCTAGAATTTCAGCCCCTTCAGGTAATATTTCTTCTAGTTCAAACTTTGTAAATAAGCCTTGTGCTTTAGGATTTCCTCTTAAAGCTTCTGGAAATTGCCTAAAGAAATTTTTATTAGCTTCTTCTTGTGTCACGTTCGGTGGCCAACAGTCGTTTTTTAGCTTGAAATGAATTTCTTTAAGTGTTTTTTCCCCAGACTTTAATAATTGAAATAGTTCTAATGGGAATTCATAAACTACACGCTGAGGGGCAATTCCTCCCTCCTCATCAACATAATAAAGAGTATTACCATCTCTCCATATATGCTGACCATAATCCTCAAATTGAATAACATCTTCCCATTCTAGGTTTGTTGGTTTCATTTTATACCTCTTTTACTTAAGTGGCGATACATAATCATCTGGAAGTTTGCCTCTCCAGTCAATCCATTTTTGTTCAGCAAGCGGAATTAATCTTTCAAGCTCTTCCTGAGTAAATAATTCCCAACTCTTAGGATTAGCTATTAATGGAGTTAAGCCTTTTAATATAAATTGTTTCTCACTAGCTTTCTTTTCTTCTTCCGTTGGTGGCCAACGATCGGTCTTAATCTTCCAAGATATTTCGAGTAGCGATCTCTCTCCTCTATCTAATAGGGAAAATAATTCTTGAGGTAATTCATAGACTACTAACCAAGAAGCCACAGTTCCCTCTTCTGAAACTAAATAATATTTATCCTCATTTTTCCAGATAGATTTCCCATATCCTTCAACTTCTTCAAATTGGATAACATCTTCCCATTCAAGTTTTGTTGGTTTCATTTTATACCTTCCTTACTTAAGCGGCGATACATAATCATCTGGAAGTTTGCCTCTCCAGTCAATCCACATTTGCTCAGCAATCTGAATTATATAAATTATGAATGCTCTCTTTCGTACCACGATGTATATAATGGGCCGATCTTTTCAAATAATTCCTTTTCATATCTATATCTATTCTCTTGTACTTTCTCAACTAATTGACTAACTTTTTCAAATTCATTATTTTTGATCAAATTATAAATTAAATCTACATCTTTTTTATCAATGTTATGTGATGAAATATTTTTAATGATTATCTTTAAAATTTGATAAGTTACCTCGTTATCATCTAATTTGGAAATCTCAGATGTTATTTTCCCTCGTTCAGTAAAGACTATATCATATCTTCCATTTCCATCCTCTATTACAGAAATTCCCTCCGGATAGTAGGGAGGTTGTTTTGAAAAATAAATTCCAAATTCATCTAATTTTAAATTTCCAATTTTTGCAACTTCGGATTCAATTTTGTTTTTTAATTTTATTAGCATTTTATTATTCCTATTTCAATCTATGTAAAATTCTACCTTTTTCTAATTCATCAATCGAGTTCTAATTTTAATGCCTTTACATAATCCATTAATATCAGCAAAGGTTACCGTTCCAATAAATAATTAGCAATATCCTTTTTTAATTCGGTAATAGTCTCATTAGTCTGTTTGCTTAATTCAACATCATTATTCCAATAGTAAATATCAGAAAGTCCTCCATGTGGTGGAAAAAGGGCTTGATAAATTGTCAATTTATCTCTTAGACTCATTTCTTTATTAGTATTTACATATTCTTTCAAAATATGTAGCTCATCCACTTGTGGACCAATATTTTTAATATTATATTTGTCAATGATAGACAACAAATGATCGATCGCTTCTAAAAAAGTTTCTCTCATACTACTGTTCGTCATTAGAAAAACCTCATTAACTACTGCTATTTTTTCATACAACAGTTAAGTTAAATTCCTTTAAACTTACTTTTCCTTAAATCCTATTCTACCAAAATATGGCCCTGAATTCATACTAAAACAAAAAAGAGAGCAGCAAACTGAGCTGCTCTCCATTTGTTTTATTTTTCGACCATTCCGCCTTTGATAAGACTGTCTTTCGTTACTGAATAACTAACTGTTTTGTCATCTAGGGGATTAAATCCTGGTACGATTTCTTTTAATTTATTAAAATCGATTTTTGTGTAATCAATGGTATTGCGGATATAAAAGATTCCGTCCTTGTATTCTGATGTTAGTTCAAATCCATGTCCCATCAGATCTTTGAATTTTTCTTGGCTCTTGGCAACAGCTTCTTTCATGGTTTCAAGAGGGTTCTCACCAGGCACTTTTGAGACGTCGTAATCATCAACTTTTTCTTGTAATAACAAGGTATCTCCCTTGTAATACAAGGTAATAGTTGACTTACCTGCTTCATCACTCGTTTCGAGAACAGTTTTTTGTGCACCTGCTAGTGCATCTTCTTTTTTGCTTTCATCAGTTGATGACTCTATTGTCTTTTCTTTAGCGGATGATTTGCTTGTTGCTTTACTGGTCGCCTTAGTAGACGATTGACTAGTAGATTTTGTAGTCTCTTTTTGTGCGCAACCAGCTAAAAGAAGACCCGCTGTCAAGAAGACGGCTAACATTTTTGTGGTTTTATTCATTTTGAATACCTCACTTTTTTATGATGGTTAAGGAAATGACTGACGTCTGAAACGAGTCATTTAGCAAGATCAACTGTCATTTTAAATGTTATTAGAAAAGTCTCAAAAATGATGTCCGCAGTCCCTCCTTATCGATCATTGTAGCCATCTGGGTGGCTGGAATGCCAAGCCCAAGCTGTTTGGATAATGGTTTCGATATTGTCAAATTTGGGTTGCCAGCCAAGGATGGCACGCGCCTTCTCAGAGGATGCGATCAGGGTATCTGGATCTCCTGGTCTGCGATCGGCCAGCTCAAGTGGGATCGGATGACCCGTCACCTTACGGGCTGCTTCAACGATTTGAAGATTGGAGAATCCAGTCGATGAGCCCAGATTAAAGGCAGTAGATGGGTTGCCATTTCGGAGATACTCCACTGCTAAAAGATGGGCATCTGCCAAGTCAAATGGATGGACGTAGTCTCGAACATTGGTGCCATCTGGTGTCTGGTAGTCATCTCCAAAAATAGAGATCTTCTCGCGTTTGCCTTGGGCCACTTGCAAGACGATCGGCAAGAGATGGGTCTCTGGTCCATGGTCTTCTCCGATTGATCCATCTGGCTTGGCACCCGCTACATTAAAGTAACGAAGGGGCACATACTTGATCCCGTAGGCTTGATCGGCCCAACGCATGATGGTTTCCATCATGAGCTTGCTTTCACCATAAGGGTTGATTGGTTTTTGCGGAGTGGTTTCAAGAATCGGAATTTCTTCTGGAATGCCGTAGGTGGCAGCAGTTGAAGAAAAGACGATGTAGTGCACCCCACATTCATGCATGACTTCCAAGAGCTTGACCATGCCTGCTGTATTGTTATCAAAATATTTCAATGGATCGGCCATGGACTCCGCGACTAGTGAGTAAGCCGCAAAGTGGATGACCGCATCGATATCGGCATGTTCCTTAAAAACAGTGCGCATAAAGTCTTGATCCGCCAGGTCTCCTTGGTAAAAGACGGCATCTGGATGCACCGCTGCACGGTGACCTGTGACCAGGCTATCGACCACGACGACTTTTTCCTGTCCTTCATTGACCAAACGGTCCACCATATGGGAACCGATATAGCCAGCTCCTCCGAGTACGAGTATTGCCATTTGTTTTCCTTTCGCTTATTGTCTTCTCTCTAATTGTACCAAATTTCTGCCGCTTCTCCACACTTAAAGTGTCGCAACAAAGCGTCTAAAGGCAGCTTGTCCTTCTGCTGTTCGCTTGTAGACACCAGCATCTTCCAACACCCGCGCAAAGATCTGCCCAACCGATTCACGGACAAGGGCCTCTGCCTCTGCTTCGTCTGTGATGGATGGGTGAGTGGCTTTCAAATCATCTGCCCAAGGCTGGTGATAGTTGGCCACTGTGCTCTCACGTCCAAGCAAATAGTCTTGAACCTGCTTGAGCTCTTCCTTGAGGCGAGGTGGCAAAATCGCTAGGCCCATGACTTCGATCAAGCCGATATTTTCTTTTTTAATGTGTTGCACATCCGCGTGCGGGTGATAAATGCCATCGGGATGCTCTGGTGAGGTTTGGTTGTCACGGAGCACCAAATCCAGTTCATAATGCCCATCACGAATCCGTGCAATAGGGGTAATGGTATGGTGGGGCTGACCGTCGGATGCCGCTAAGACCTGAACAGCTGGATCCGAGTAGCCTCGCCAGGCTATGAGGATATGGTCTGCCAGAGCAATCAATTGCCCCTTGTCATCTGATTGCAAACGAAGAACCGACATGGGCCAGTTAACAATCCCTACCGATACAGCCTCAAATCCCTCAACGCTAAAGCTTTCCTCAACAGGAGCTAGCTCCATAGGGAAGGTGTGCCGTCCGCCTTGGTAATGGTCATGAGTCAGGATAGATCCCCCTACAATGGGCAGATCTGCATTAGACCCTGCAAAATAGCCTGGAAAAGTCTCGACAATGGTCAAGAGTCGCTCAAAAGTCTTGCGACTAATGGCCATGGGAACGTGCTGGCTATCGAGGAAAATGCAGTGTTCATTGAAGTAGGCATAAGGGGAATACTGGAAACCCCAGTCATGACCGTCCATGTCAAAGCGAATGATCCGGTGATTGGCCCGAGCTGGATGGTCTAGGCGACCTTGATAGCCTTCATTTTCAAAGCACAATTGGCAGGCTGGATAATGACTGGCTTTGGCAAGCTTGGCCGCTGCAATGTCTTTAGGATCTTTTTCAGGTTTTGACAGATTGATGGTGATTTCAAGAGAGCCGTAGGGAGTCTCTGCCTCAAAGGCAATATTTTGCGCAATTGCTTTGACCTTGATGTAATCATTGCGCTTAGAGAGGGCATAGAAATCCGTAATCGCGTCTTCCTTGGACTGACGGTAAGTCTCCCAGAAATGATGGTTGACCTGACTAGGGCTAGGGGTGATCCAATCCATTAACTCCGCACCTAGGCTGTCCTTAGCGGCCATACTGTCCTGGATCTTGCTATTTGCAACAGCGATCTCTACCAGCTGATCTTTGAGTGCGATCAACTCTTCTTTTTGGGCTGGAGCATCTAGCCCTTCTTCTCCAACGCGACTCATGATGCGATTTTTTAGATAAATCCGATCCATCTCTTCATAGTCACTGGCGTTAATGACCGCTGTGACAAATGCATCTAAAATTCCCTGATTCATTGATTCTCCTTCTTACGTTTTAAATAGTTTCTGACAGCATCCAAATCCTGGAAAACTTGTTCTGCTTTCGTTAAGAAAGACTGTGCTGGTACTTTTAAATCTGGAACACATATGACTGGGATTCCAGCCCGATAAGCTGCTTCAATCCCTGCCTCACTATCCTCTAGTACTAAGCAATTCTCTGGTAAAGCATTCAAATCACTACAAGCCTTTAAAAATATATCTGGGTAAGGTTTACTTCGTTTGACATCTTTTGCAAAAACTAAATGGTCAAATAGGGACAGGATCCCATTGCTATCCAAGATCATTCTAGCTCGAGATTCAACACTTGAAGTTGCTAAGGCGATTGGAATGCCCTCTGTTTTCAAAAAAGTAAGCAAATTTTTAGCACCTTTTTTTAAATGAACACCTTGGGCTAAGATTTTAGCTTCCAGTTCATAAACTTTAGCCAAGGTTTGGTCAAAGTTCCATGGTAAATCATAGGTATCTAAAAACCGTTGAACATTCTCCTCTTCCCTATGTCCACTGTAGTCTCTAGCATAAGTTTCTTCTGTGAAAGGAATTCCAAAATCTCTAAGCAATTCTTGATAAACTTTTAGAGAAATGATTTCAGTATCGGCTAATAAGCCATCTAAATCAAATATTACAGCTTCCACTATTATCACCTAGTCTAAAACTCGTGTCCCTGCCGCAACTTCTGCAATATAAAAGCTAGGCGCATAGCCAACGACTTCTTCATAGCGTTTGCCGACAGCTTCTTTAAATGCTTCAACTTTATCTTTGTTTACAAGGGCGATGGCGCAACCACCAAAGCCTGCTCCTGTCATACGAGCGCCCAAGACACCTTCTTGTTCCCAGGCTGTATGCACCAAGGTATCCAATTCTAGACCTGTCACTTCGTAGTCATGCTCCAAGGATACGTGGGAAGCATTCATGAGACGACCAAAACCTTCCAAATCACCTGCTTCAAGGGCCTTACGAGCTTGGAGGGTCCGTTGGTTTTCAAGAACTGCATGACGAGCCCGTTTGATGCGATTTTCATCCTTGATCAAGTAGCTGTAGGCATCAAAAGACCAGAGATCCAATTCCCCTAAGGTTTGGATATCCAATTTTTCTTGGAGTTCAGAGACGGCGGTTTCACATTCTGAACGACGTTCATTGTATTTTGAATCCGCTAATTCCCGGCGTTTGTTGGTGTTCATGATGACCACAACATTGTCTTTGAGGTCCAGCGGTACCAAATCATACTCTAGGGTGTTGGTATCGAGATAAATAGCCCGTTGGTCAGCTCCCATACCGATGGCAAATTGGTCCATGATCCCAGAGTTGACTCCGATGAAGTGATTTTCGGTTTGTTTCCCGATCTTGACCAGATCTAGACGATCTAAGTGAAGATCATATAGTTTCTCAGCAATGACGCCAATCAAGAGCTCAAGCGATGCTGAAGAAGAAAGACCGGATCCATTTGGAATATTGCCGTAGACATAGACATCCATACCGCTATCAATGACATGACCCGCTTCTTGCAAGAAGTGGAGCACGCCTTTTGGATAGTTGGTCCAGTTGTGCTCTTTTTCAAAGTGGAGATTTTCAAGCGGAACTTCAATGATCCCCTTGTCTTCAAAGTTTCCTGAGAAGAAACGCAAGACCTTGTCCTCGCGCTTTCTTGCAGCTCCGTAGGTACCAAGTGTGATGGCTGCTGGGAAAACATGGCCACCATTATAGTCAGTGTGTTCACCAATCAGATTAATCCGTCCTGGTGAAAAGAAAGTGTGGTCAGCCTTTTCCCCAAAGACAGCCTGGAACTTTTCTTGTAAATCTTGAGATGTGATTGTTGTCGTCATGAGAAACTCCTTTAGTTTTGTAAACGTTTTTATACTTGTATTATATCTGATCGCAAGTAAAACTTCAAGTGTTTTTAGTAAAGTTTTATTTAATTTTTATTTTATATTTAAAAAGCCTACAATATAGGTTTTTAACCATATTTTTTTCAGCTAACTTGGTATTGTTCGAGTTAATTTTAGTAAAACTTTACTAAAAAATCTCAATTGAGAGATCACCCAATTGAGATTCTTCATTCCTTAGTGTTTCTTTCTTGGATAGACAAAAGATCCAAGGAAGGTTAAGAGGCTGACACCCATGAGGGCTAGGAGATTCTCTGTTTGACCAGTTTTTGGCAATACCGATGATGCAGGACTGGCTGACACGCTGACAGGAGCCTGATCAGTGGCTTGTTTCACAGCGATCGGAGTAACTTGTGGACCATCAAGAGTGGTAGCTTTTTCTTGCTTGCTAACAAGGACCTGTGTTCCTGTGTTGCCAACCTCTACTGGTTGTGTCTGATGGGTTGGATCTTGGACTGGTGAAGTTGGATCTTGGGTTTCTGGTGTTGGCAATGGTGCAGGTGCTGGATAGAAGAGACCATGACCAATGCGGTAGGCGTACTCTGTTTCCGACATTTTTCCGTCTACAATTTTTGGAATATCAACCGGTAAGGTACCTAGATGTTCCTTGCCATTGAAGATGACTTCCACTCCTGCAGGAATATTAGGACCAAATGCATTGTCCGGTTTGAGGGATTCCGTTGGATCCATTCCCTTATTTCCATAGACTGCCAAAATGGCTTTGGCTGCTGGATAGTTGGCTACATCATAAGGTTTAGAGATAGAAAGGACAGCTGCCTTCTTATGGTTGGTATTGGCATAATTGACGATTTCTGTGGGGATCTTGGTCCGCCAGAAATCTTTATTCAGTTGCCCTTCATAACCGATCTCTGAAATCACTACGATGTGAGTGGCTTTTTCGAGGTCTTCTTTTAGACTATCAAGGGTAGATTCTTTAGTGAAGTTCTTGGCCACAAAGGAGGTATCTTTTGGAAGCACTCCGTCAGCAATTAAGCGACGCATGCCTAAATCGAGTCCAGGAACTTCGTTTTCAAAAGCTCCTAAGAGTAAGACATGGTCCCCTGTTTGCACCTTAAATGGCAAGGTATTGTCTTCATTTTTTACAACCGTCACCGCAGCTGCAGCAATCTTGCGTTCCAAGTCACGGTTGAGGGTTGATCCGACTGCTTCTTCTGCTTTTTCAGCCGTCCGAGCACTTGGATCAAAATTTAGGACCCCACGTTTTTCTTTGAGGGTAAGGATCCGACGAACCGACTCATTTAAGCGATCTTCAGAAATGTCACCGGTTTTCACGGCATCTACCACTGCATCGACAATGGTATCAATCTTGCTCAAATCGGCTTTACTGCGAAGGGTCGTTGGCATCAAGACTAGGTCAACTCCTGCTTTGATGGCCATTTTCACAGCTTCCACCTCACCGAAGTTCTTAGCGATAGCATCCATTCCCATGGCATCAGAGACAATCACGCCCTTATAGCCGTATTTCTTCCGTACCAAGCCCGTTAAAATATCATCAGATAGAGTCGCTGGAACATAGATTTTCTCACCCGTTTCTTTTGACACGACCTGATCTTTTTCAATCTGCGGGTATTGGATATGAGCCGTCATCAAGAGGTCTACTCCTTCATCCATAGCTTTTTTGAATGGAAGGAGTTCCAATTTTTCTAGCTCAGCAAGAGATTTATCCACCAATGGGAGACCCGTATGTGAATCGACCGCTGTATCTCCATGACCTGGGAAATGCTTGGCTGCTACAGCCACATTGTAGTCCTGAATGCCTTTCATCATCGGAATACCCAAGTAGGCAACCCGGTTTGGATCAGATGAGAAGGAACGAAGCCCAATCACAGGGTTTTGAGGATTGTTATTAGTATCTAGAACCGGAGCAAAATCCACATTCAAGCCTAGCGCAGAAAGTTCACGTCCGATAATTTGACCGGCTTCTTTCGCTAGTTTGGGATCATTGGTAGCCCCAATGGCCATATTACCAGGAAGGGCTGTACCCGTACCCAAGCGGTAGACGATCCCCCCTTCTTGGTCGATGGCTAATAATAGCGGAATCTTCCCGTTGTTGGCTTTGTTTTCAATCGCTGCTTTTTGCATATCTTGTGTCAGAGCCAGGGTCTGCTTGGTCTCTTTGACGTTTTCAGCAAAAAGAATGACGCCTCCAAAATCATATTTATCGATCGCATCTGCTACTTCAGCATTGACCTTGGTGAGATCCTGTGGCGACTCCTGATTAGTCTCCTGCCACTTACGGAAGTCCGGCATGATCATTTGAGTCACCTTTTGTTTGAGTGGCATGTTTTCAATCAGTTTTTCCACTTCAGGGGATGCCGTCTCTGTCGATGTTACCGTTGGGGAGGCAGCAGGGACAGCTGCACGGTCTGTTGTCGTCGGTGTTTCGGCCACTTCCCCCTGATTTTCTGTGGTGGTTTCTGGCGTTGGAGAAGCCACCACCTCTTCTACCGTTGCTGCCGGTTCATTGGCTTGATCCGACGCTTGAGCTGTGTCTGCTTTTGCTGTTTGAACGGATAATAGAGCAAAAGCCGTTAATAGGGCCGCAGATGGATAAATGATTTTTTTCATAAAGCGACCTCCTTTCTTTCAATAGATATTGTACCATTGTTTTATAGTTTTGTAAACGGTTGCAATATCTAAAACAGAAAAAAGATAAGCATCTTTTACTTATCCTTTAGTTCGTTCATATTTTTTAAAACACCATTTCTTGACCATTTTCTGTCACATGGTAAGTGCCATCAGCAAGATCAATTCGAGCTACTGCTGTGACAGTCTGGTCTTTATTTTGGCGCGTGATGACAATGGTATGATCATCTGGTGTTTCCACCTCAATGCTTCCTTCTAGGTCAAAAGCTTGCGAGTTGTTCCGGAAACTAAAGAGTTTGAGAAGGGATTGCACGACTGGCCGCTCCACTTCTTGAGCAATTTCTTCATTGCTGTAGTAATGACGGTTGATATTGCGGCCTTCTTTGGTGTTTTCTAAGAGTTCCAAATCATTCTTCCCGGCTAGGAATCCAACATAATAAACTTGTGGAATACCTGGTGCAAAAGCTTGAATTAAGCGGGCTAGGAAGTACTTACGATCGTCATCTCCAAGCGCAGAATAGTAAGTCGAATTGATTTGGTAGATGTCCAAGTTGTTGTATTCTGCTGTTGAATATTTGCGTTTAACATTTGCTCCTACCTTATAGAGCTCATTTGAAGCATAGTCAATCTCTTCATCTGTCAAGATATCCTTGACATCGACCACCCCAATTCCATCATGGGTGTCCAGCGTCGTGAATTGCTTCATGGGACTCATCTTCAGCCACTTGGCAAGGCGATCCACTTTGGAACTATAGAGGCTATAGAGGGTCACCATTGGAAGCGCAAAGTCATAGACATAATAATCGTGATCGGCAATCTTAAATTGGATGGAATAATGTTCATGGATCTCTGGAAGAAGCTCAGCACCGTAGCCTGCTGCCATATCGCGCACCTTATCCAACAAATCCCAAATGTCTGGCTCTACGAAGAAATCATTGGTGTCCAATTTCTTCACCGCATAGGCAAAGGCGTCCAAACGAATGAGGTCACAGCCATTGCTTGCCAGGTGTTCGATAGTCTTGCGAATAAAGTCCATGGTCACTTCCTTGGTCACGTCTAGGTCAATCTGCTCTTCCCCAAAGGTATTCCAGAGATGCTCGGTCGTCCCATCCGCAAAAGTGATGGCTTGTTTAGGAGCTCGGTCTTTGCGCTTATAAATCAAATCTACATCTGCTTGAGTCGGACGATTCTCCGGCCAGAACTTGTCCCAGTTGAGAAAGAGGTCCTTGAAGGCACTTTGGTCATGCTTTTCTTGGTAGTCCTTGTAGTATTTAGATTGGCGAGAAATGTGATTGATCATAAAGTCAAACATAAGATAGTACTTGTCGCCCAAGCGTTTGACATCTTCCCAATCCCCAAAGGCTGGATCCACCTGGTCATAGTCTACAGGCGCAAAGCCACGGTCACCAGTTGATGGGAAAAATGGCAAGAGGTGAACCCCACCTACTGCATCCCCAAAATGTTTCTCTAGATTTTCATAGAGATCCTTCAGGTTATTTCCTAAGCTATCTGAGTAAGTAATTAACATGGTTTTGTTTTGAATTGGCATAATAGTTTCCTTTTCTTTTTTTGAAGAGGCTGGGACAAAAGTCCTAGCCTCTCAATTATTTTTGGATTGTCGAGCAAGACGCAGTGGTTGAGTGGACTCTACTACGCTGATTTCATCAGCTTTTACAGCCCTACTCAACTGTGCGGAGGTGGGACGACGAAATCGAATTCTAACGAATTACCGATTTCTGTCCCACTCTCTATTTTAAAATCGCATCCTAGGATACGATTGAAATCAGCAAGCTGAATCGTTACTTTGTATCTTATTCTTATTTCACTGCGCCGTTGCTCATTCCTGCGATGATATGGCGTTGGAAGAAGAGATAGACAATAGTGATACTGATAATGCCGACCACGTAGGAAGCAAAGCTTGGTCCGTAGTCGTTGAAATATTGGCCTGCGTAGTTGTATTGGAACAAAGGCAGGGTCCACATTTTGGAATCCCGGTTCAAGACAAGGAGTGGCAACATGAAGTCATTCCAGAACCAAAGGGCATTGATGATCATGGTTGTCGCATGCATGGGTTTCATCATTGGGAAGATGATGCGGAAATAGGTTGTAAATTTATTAGCCCCATCGATTTCTGCTGCTTCATCCAGACTTTCTGGGATAGAGATTTTGATATAGCCGACATAGAGGAAGAGTGTCTGTGGAATCGCATAGGTCAAGTAGAGCAAGATCAAACCAAAGGTGTTAGCTAAACCGAGTTTACTCATCATAACCGTAATCGGAATCATGATAACTTGGAAAGGTACGAAAATCCCAAGAATCAAGAGGGTATACATGATGGTAAAGGCTTTTCTCTTACTCATATTACGTGCGATGGAGTAGGCTGCCATGGGGATAAAGATCATTACTGCAAGTAAAGACAAGACAGTGATGACGACAGAGTTCCAATAATAGCCTCCGATCCCATCAGCCAAGAGACGGCTAAAGTTGTCCCATGTGAAGTTGGTTGGAAATCCAAAGAAATTGTCTACGATATCCTTGGTTGGTTTGAAGGAACTAAAGAGGGTGGCAAGGAGTGGCACTAAAATCAGAACCGATCCTAGAATCAATAGAATGTATTTGCCAATCAAGGCTTTTCTTTCATCTTGTTTCATCGTGCTTCTCCTCTTAAATTTCAAATTTCTTAGATACTCTCAATTGGATGATCGAAATCACTACAATCAAGAAGAACAAGATTACGGCAATGGCATTGGCATAACCGAATTGGTTGTTTTTAAAAGCGTAGTTATAAACCAAGAGCCCAAGTGAGGTTGTGGCATTGTTTGGACCACCGCCAGTCATGGCAAAGACTTGGTCAAAGGCGGTAAGCCCACCTTTTAGGGCTAGGATAAAGACCATAGAGACACTTGGTAGCAAGTAAGGCAATTCAATATTCCAGAAGACTTGCTTGCTCGTCGCACCATCGATTCTGGCTGCTTCTGTAATCTCAGTTGGAATGGATTGTAGACCAGCTAGGAAGATAATGATAGGCATGGCCACCCCTTGCCAAAGAAGGACAAAGACAGCCGCAAAGATCGCTCCCCACTTAGTCCCTAAAAGACTGGTTTGGAGGAATTCAATATGAAGGGCATTCCCAATCGCTGGTAGTCCGTAGTTGAAGACTTGTTTAAAGATCAACGCCACTGTCAAGCCAGACAAAACAGCTGGGAAGAAGAACCAAGCACGGAAGAAGGTTTGGCCTTTGATTTTAGAGTTCAAGACACGCGCAATAAAGATCCCAAGGGCAATCTCACCAACTACCATGGCAATCGTGATGATCGCAGTAAAGCCAATAGCATTCATGAATTTTGGATCCATAAAGAGGAGCTTAAAGTTGTTCAAGCCAACAAACTTGTAGTTATAGGTCAAACCTGTCCAGTTGGTAAAACTGTAAAAGGCTCCTTGGAACATTGGCACATAGAAGAAAATTGCTTGTAATAAGAGGGGAATGACCACAAAAGCCCATGCCCAATATTTTTGTAATACTTTTTTCATCGTCTCTCTACTCCTAATCCACATCCGCTTTCATCGGGTTAAAGAAGGCATTCAAATCATTGACCATTCCTTGTTTATCACCTGTCAAGACATAGTTCATCGTCAAGGTATGGAAGTCTGCTTCACTGGTCCAGTATTGTTGCAACCACACCAAGTGACGATCCGTAAAGGCATATTTGGTCATCCCAGCAAGCGGTGAATCCTCTCCTGCTTGTTTGACCCCTTCGATCGCTGTTGGAGATCCGTCCACATCATAGTACTTTTGCATGACTTCTGGACGGGTCATGTATTCCACAAAGGCATTGGCTTCTTTTGGATGTTTGGTAGTAGCTGAGATAGACCATGCTAAGTCTCCCGCACCAACAGTTAAGCTTTGTCCTTTTTCTTTCCCTGGAATCATGAAGGTCCCAATCTTAAATTTCGGTTTTTGTTCATTGATCGCTGTGATCGCCCAAGAACCATTTGGTGTCATGAGGACATCTCCACGCGCGAAGGCACCAATAACGTCTGTATAGCCAGCGCCTTCCCAGTTCTTTTGTTTAGATCCTTTAATGCGAAGGATATCCATGACCTTGATGTCATCCTTCATAATCGGATCAGACAATTTAATAGAATTTGGTTGAGAAAAACGAAGGTATTGGTTGGCTTCTTTTCCTCCACCTGCTGCTGTCGCAAAGGCCAATTGATTGTAACCATTGAGGGTCCAAGCATCTGCACCTGCAATTCCAAATGGTGTTTGTCCTTTAGCAACGATGTCTTTGACTAACTGTTCGAACTCATCCCAAGTTTCAGGAACCTTCAAGCCCAACTCTTCGAATTTATCTTTGTTGTAGTAGATTCCGTAAGCATTGGCTGTGAAAGGAACGTTGTAGACTTTTCCGTTGACGGCATATTTTTCAGCGTAGCCGTTTTTCACGCGTTTGAGATAGTCTTTATTGCTTAAATCTTCGAAGACACCCGCTTTTGCCCATTCTTGCAATTCGATGGACTGTGGGTAAATATTGACCACATCTGGCACATCTCCTGCGAGGACACGTGTCTTCAACACCTCACCAGCGTTTGGTACATTGACAACTTTGACCTTGACCTTTGGATTTTCCTTTTCAAAATCACGCGCGATTTCTTCCAAGGTTTTGGTCATTTCTTTTTTCTGGTTGAAATACTCGATGGTCACTGTGCCATCCGCAGATTTTCCATCGTTGGAGCAAGCGCCAAGCCCAAACAAGGCTAAGCCTGTAGTCGCAAGAAGTCCGATTTTTTTATACCATTTCATTTGGCTGTCTCCTTTTATTTTTTGACAAAAACATATTGTTTGCTGAGGAAATCTCCCTGAGGAAGAATGACGGTTAAGCCAGCATACATGAGCTCGGCTCCTGAATAGACTTGATCCGTCCCTTCTAAGCTATAGAGCGCATCTTCTTCCAACCCTTTGAGTTTCAGGGTCGGCTCGATCTCCTCAACCGTTGATAAGACCCGCACATAAGTTACAACCGTGCGGTCTTGATAAGTGAACTGGACGGCTGCTTGATTGCTACCTTGGCTTGGATTGATCAAGCGGTAGTGTTTTCCGAACTGAACCAGTGGTCGAATCGTTTTGTAATGAGCGACTTGGGCTGCGATCCGATCCAACTCTTCTTGCGGAAGACTGGTTAAATCCAATTCATAGCCCAGATTTCCCATCATGGCTACATGACCTCGCGTTTCAAGTGGTGTCATCCGTCCCATCTGGTGATTTGGCACTGCTGATACGTGAGCCCCCATAGAAATGGTTGGATAGAGGTAGCTAGAACCATACTGGATCGGAAGTCTGGCAATGGCATCCGTATTGTCACTTGCCCATACCTGAGGGAAGTAGCGCATCATACCAAGGTCGTTGCGACCACCACCACCGGAGCAGGACTCAAAGAGGATGTTCTCATACTTCTCTGTTAAGTAAGAAACCACTTCATAGAGACCCAAGATATAAGCATGGGATTGCATCTTGGTTTCGAGGTAGGTTTTCCCATTTCCAAGTTTGGTGATATTACGGTTCATGTCCCATTTGATATAGTCGATCTCATGGTTTTCAAGTAAGTCATCCAAGACTTGCTTGATATAAGAAACCACTTCTCTGTTTGAAAAATCGAGCACTAGTTGATTCCGTGAATAGGTGTGTTCATAGCCTGGGACTTGAATAGCCCAGCCCGGATGAGCCCGATAGAGGTCGCTATCAACAGAAATCATTTCTGGCTCCACCCAAAGGCCAAATTGAAGTCCCTTGCCGTGGATGCCCTGGATCAGTTCTGCTAGGCTTCCTCCTAATTTTTCTTCATTGACAGTCCAGTCACCGAGGGCCCGATTATCATCATAGCGATTGCCAAACCAGCCATCATCAAGAACAAAGAGCTCGATCCCCACTTTTTGAGCCTCATCTGCCAGCTCCAATAATTTGTCTTTCTTAAAATCAAAGTAGGTGGCTTCCCAGTTGTTGATCAGAATTGGACGTTCTTTATGGGCAAAGGGACTAGGAATGATATGGTCTTGGACAAATGCTTGACTCTCTTGACTGAGACCAGTCAAGCCCTTATGGGAGTAGCTAATCATGGCTACTGGGGTATCAAAGCTCTGATTTGGCGCCAACTCCCAGGAGAAGTTTTCTGGATTGATTCCCAATCCAACCCGAACTTCATTGAGTTGATTTTTTTGAACAAATCCTTCAAAATTTCCACTGTAGAGCAGTTGGAAAGCAAGAGCAGAACCGGCATCTTCCGTCACTTCATGGTCAGCAAGGATCAGGGCTGGAGTCTGGGCGTGTCCAGAAGCACCACGGTTCGAGCTAATAGAGAAGATACCTTGTTCCACTTGCTGGCGGCGGACTGTTTTTTCTCTCGCATAGGCCCCTTGAAGGGTGATGACATCATAGTCACCTGCTGGGACATCTGCCATCACACTGAGCGCCTTGTGGATCACGACGGTTTCATCACTCCAGTTTTCAATCTTTGAAAAGCTAGTGATGGTTGCGCGATCTTCGTAGGCTGTGTAATAGAGGGTCAAACGCAGGGCCGCTTGATCATCTTCAAAGACCAAGGCCAAGGTTTCAGCACTATCTACTGTATGTGGATTGGGAAGACCAGTTGCCTCGACACTGCCAGAGTAGATATTGGCTCCGACATAGAGGAAATCCGTCACCTCTGTGGCGCCGTGCTGGATTTGAATAGACGGCTTTCGGAAATCTCCAAGCCCGTGCTGTCCTAGGATCTGACGCTGGGTATCCAAGCTGAAGGTTCGATTGTCAGGTGTTGGATTTCCAGAGAAAGCATGATCCTTCTCATGCACGGTATTGGAAAAATGATAAGACGGGATCGGACGCCCCAGATGCTTAAGCATCAGGTAGCCATCACGATTTTCAAGGATCAGGCTCAGTCCCTTACTTTCTACATAGAACAAATTTTGTTCGATACGAATTGCCATATCTTCCTCCATTGGATCCTATAAAATATCACTATGTATTTTTAAATTCAGTTCCAATATTTTTCTTTTTTTACATGTCTTTATTTTACTTGATGTAAACGCTTTCGAAAATAGAATTTTGTTGGACATATATGGTAAAATGTTAGGTAGGAGGTTTCCCTATGTTAGTCTTTTCTGAATACCAAACCGATACCATTGACCTAGCCCTTGATTTTTATGGCTACGAAGATTGCCCGAAGAACTATGAATTTGGCCCTAGCGTCCGAGATAATTTTGTCCTGCATTTTATTACAGAAGGAAAGGGAGTCTTTCACTTCAATAAGAAAGAAATCCACCTAGAGGCTGGGGATCTCTTTCTCCTCCCTAAAAATATGGTGACCTACTACAAGGCCGATGCCGAAGAACCTTGGTCCTACTACTGGATTGGTATTAGTGGCACCAAGGTGAGTGATTTCATGCGTTTTTCAACACTGCATGCAAAAGGTTTTCTAAAGAAAACAGAGGTGGACACTGAGAGGATCGGCCAATTCATGGAGCAACTCATCCATAAGGCGGAAGCAGCAAAGCTGTCCCCACACTACCAACTCCACCTACTCTCGCAGATCTATGAACTGCTTTATCTCATTGGAGAAATAGCTCCCAACGTACAAAAGAGCTATCTCTCTCCGACCTATCAACTCTACCTGACCTGCAAGCATGTGATTGAGACACATTACAATAAAGAACACTTGAGTATTCAAGAAATCGCCGATGACCTCAATGTCCATCGCTCCTATCTGACAACTGTCTTTAAGGAGTTTCACCAGATCTCTCCCAAGGAATTCTTGCACTCAGTCCGCATGCAGCGTGCCCAACAGTTACTGACCAATACGGACGAAAGCATTAAGATTGTAGCTTACTCGGTTGGCTTTTCAGACCCCCTTTATTTTTCAAAGGCTTTTAAGGCCTATAGCCAACTGACTCCTAGCCAATATCGCAGCAAACATAAAATTTAGTAAAATTTTATTTCTTTTTACTAGTTTTTAGAGTATACTGGAAGTAGAAATCAATAAAGGATGAACTATGGCAACGATTAAAGACATTGCGGAAAAAGCAGGCGTTTCTCAGGCAACGGTCTCTCGCGTCCTCAACCAGGATGCGACCTTATCGGTTGGGGAAGACACGCGCAGTCGGATTCTTCGCATCGCGGAGGACCTGCATTACCAAAAGAAGAGCCGCAAAACAGCGCCTCAACCAGTTGAGGATTTTCATAAAATCGTCATTTTTGAATGGTACACGCGCGAAGAAGAATTAGATGACCTCTACTACTATGCCATTCGGATGGGGTTAGAAAAACAAGCCCAGGAATTAGGCTATGAGATCTTTCGTATCTTTAATAATGACGATTGGTCCTTGATTCAAGAGGCAGACGGCATTATCGCTCTTGGGAAATTCAGTCCCAAGACCATTCGAGATCTAGAAAGCTACGGCAAACCCCTGATCTTTGTCGATAGCAATACCCTCTATTTAGGGCATTCCTGTGTGACGACCGATCTAGAAGATTCTGTCATCACCGCTCTCGAGCATTTCCTTGAGCATGGCCACAAGGAGATTGGGCTCTTGGTCGGGCAGGAAGAGACAGCAGATGCGACACCACTTCAGATGGATCCCCGTCAACGAACCTTTCAACAGTTTCTCACGGAAAAAGGACTTTATGAGGAGCGCTTTGTTTCTGTTGGTCAATTCTCGACCGAGTCGGGTTATCAGATGATGGAACAGCTGATTCAAGCATTGGGGGAAGACTTACCAACTGCCTTCTTCATGGCTAGTGATGCCTTGGCTGTCGGGGCTCTGCGGTCCCTTCAGGAGCACCAAATCGCAGTTCCTGATCGCGTCAGCATCATTTCCTTCAATGATACATCGATTGCTAAGTATGTCTTTCCTGCCCTCTCTACAGTGACCGTCTACACGGAAGAAATGGGCAAGCAAGCCATTCAAATGTTGCGGCAGACCTTTCAAGGGAGTCAACCAAGTGTTCCCTATATGGTCAAATTAGCCACCAAACTGACGATTCGAGACAGCAGTCGCTAGGAGGTCTTATGAAAACACATGAAATCCTCTTTCAAATCCTTTCTCAGGCAGATGATTATGTCAATGGGGAGCAGCTGGCAAAGAAACTTGGTGTTTCCCGTACCTCTATCTGGAAGGCCATCCAACGTCTAGAAAAAGATGGAGTCGTCATCGAATCCCTCAAAAAGAAGGGCTACAAGCTGGTCTCAGGCGATATTCTGCTTCCTGAAGTGATCGCAAAGAATACCCAGCTGACCGTTTCCTTAAACGAACAATGTAGTTCTACTCAATTGGACGCAAAACTAGGCATAGAAACCCATCAAGAAGGCAAGGCTCTCTATCTGGCCAATTCGCAATCCGCTGGAAAGGGCCGCTTTGGTCGTGACTACTATTGCCCCGATCAAGGGGGCATCTACATGTCCCTTCATCTCAAGCCTCAACTGCCACCTGCGGAGCTCCCTCCATATACCCTCATGGTCGCTGGAGCCATCTACAAGGCTATTAAAAACCTGACCCTGATCGATATCGATATCAAGTGGGTCAATGATATTTACTACCGCCATAAAAAAATTGGGGGAATCTTAACCGAAGCTATCACGTCGGTTGAGACCGGTCTTGTCACAGATGTCATTATCGGAGTCGGTCTCAATTTAGCCATCCCTACTTTCCCAGAAGAGCTAGAAAGTAAGGCTGGTTCCTTATTTGAAGGGCCTTGTCCCATCACCCGCAATGACCTCATCAGCGAGATCTGGAAGGAATTCTTCCAAACGGATATTGATGAACTGGTCTACCTCTATAAAGAGCGCTCCCTGGTCCTAGGACGAACTGTCACTTTTGAGCAGAACCAGCAGACCTATCAAGGCCTCGCCAAAGATATCTCTGATACTGGCCAACTCTTGGTCCAATTAGACAATCAAGAAGACATCTGGCTCAATAGCGGAGAAATCTCCCTCAAGCAGTGGAATCTATAAAACAGAGCTCACAACTCACAAAAGAGTCTGGGACAAAACGCTGTCTCAGACTCTTTTGTGTGAAGAAATATCAAAAATTTTTAAACCAATTCTTGATAAATTCTAAGCATATATCCAGTAAGAATTTGATAAATAATAATACTATTCCAATCTTCACAAACATGTAATATTTAAATATGGTGTCATCAAATTCACTCACAGGAATCGGAAAGGTGAAGATATTAGACGGATTGATAAGAAAATATAGTGAGATACAAATAGATAAAACCAACGCCACTATAAAAATTTTTTTATGTATTTGCATTTTTTACCCTACCCTTTCTTGTTTTACAACATTAAATACCAATCACCATCCCAGTATTATCTCCCCACTTATGGTATGATGGTAGAGTATGTTTAGGTGCCAGCAACCCTGCTCGAGCACCTCCGTGCTAAAAGGAGAACGAATATGAAAATCGCATGGAATGAAATTAAATACCAGCCCAAGAAGTTTATCCTGATTGAACTCCTCATTACCATACTCATGTTTATGGTGGTGTTCTTGTCCGGTCTGACAAATGGACTGGGCCGGTCGGTATCAGCCCAAATCGATAACTATGGGCCTCGGTATTACATCCTTTCAACGGATTCAGAAGGGATTATCCCCTTTTCAACTATTAAGGCGAAGGATTTAGATGAGGTCAAAAAGATAGAGGGGATGGACTATTCGGGCTTGTCCATCCAGCGAGCAACCGTCTCAAAATCAGAGGATTCCAATACTCTGGATATCACCTACTTCGCGACCGATCACAATGAAGAGGAAATCCTCAATCCAATCATGGAAGATACAGACCTCAAGATCTCCGACCTAAAGAAAAACGAGGTCATTTTGGATAGTTCTTTCAAAGAGGATGAGGGGATCCAAGTTGGCGATCAAGTGATTGATAAAACCTCTAAGCAAAAACTCAAGGTCGTGGCCTTCGCCAAAAATGCCAAATACGGCTATAGCGAGATTGGTTTTATCAGCTCGGATACCTACACAGGCATGCGGCAAAAAACAGATCCAAGCTATCAATGGCAAGCCCAAACCCTCGTGACCAAGAAGAGCATCACTTCTAGTGATCTGACCAGCAACTTAATGGTGGCGGATAAGAAGCAAGTAATCGATAAAATCCCTGGCTACAAGGCTCAAAACCTGACGCTACAGATGATCACTTGGGTGCTCTTACTCGCTTCTTCTGCTATCCTTGGGGTCTTCTTCTATATCCTGACCCTGCAGAAGTTGAAACAGTTCGGCGTCTTGAAGGCCATTGGCATGTCCATGAGCCAGATTACCTATGTTCAACTATCCCAGCTCACCATCATCTCCCTCATCGGAGTACTGCTAGGGCTTGGCTTGGCAACCATAATGGCGCCATTTTTACCCAATAGCGTCCCTTCCTTTATGACCCTGAAGGACAACCTCACCATCTCGGTTAGCTTTATCCTGACCTCTATTTTGTGTGGTGCCTTGTCCCTTGTCAAAATCAAAAAAGTAGATCCAATCGAAGTCATTGGTGGAAATGGAGAATAAGATGGCCATTATTGCATTAGAAAATATCAGAAAATCCTACGCCGATGGCAGCCAGATGCACCATGTCCTCAACCAGCTAGAGTTAAGCGTCGAACCCAACGAATTTGTCGCCATCTTGGGCCCATCAGGATCTGGTAAGTCCACTCTCTTAGCCATCGCTGGCTTGCTTTTGTCAGCGGATGAGGGGCGGATTCGTATCGCCGGCCAAGACTTGACCGGTCTCAACCAAGGCCAGTGGACGCAAAAACGACTGGAATTGCTCGGCTTTATCTTTCAAGATCACCAGCTCCTCTCCTATATGAAAATCGGTGACCAGTTAGAACTGGTGGCCAAATTAAAAGGGGAAAAGGACAAGAAAAAACGCCAAGAGGAGGTCAAAGCCTTGTTGGCAGATCTGGGCATCGAAGCTTGTTACCACCAATACCCGAATCAGATGTCCGGTGGGCAAAAGCAACGGGCAGCCATCGCTCGGGCCTTCATCGGAAATCCACAGGTCATTTTAGCCGATGAACCAACGGCTAGCCTAGACCCAGATCGAGGGCAAGAAATCGCCCAATTGATCCGGAAAGAAGTCAAATCTAAAAACAAGAGCGCCATCATGGTCACCCATGACCGCTCCATCCTGACCTATGTGGATACCATTTATGAATTAAAACATGGCCAACTGCTAAAGGTAGAAAAGGTTGATTAAATACAAAAAGAGGCTGGGACAAAAGTCCTAGCCTCTCAATTGTCTTTGCATTGTCGAGCAAGACGCAGTGGTTGAGTGGGCTCTACTACGCTGATTTCATCAGCTTTTACAGCCCTACTCAACTG
>CAKPZX010000025.1 GCA_934215455.1 uncultured Streptococcus sp. | reverse complement strand
GAGAACTCATCCAAGCCCATTCCGACAAGAAGTGGAACAGCAGTTTGGTCACCGGCCATTTCACCACACATACCAGCCCATTTACCTTCAGCATGAGCCGCTTTGATAACATTGTTAATCAAACGAAGGATTGATGGGTTATATGGTTGGTAAAGGTATGAAACTTGTTCGTTCATACGGTCAGCAGCCATAGTGTATTGGATAAGGTCGTTTGTACCAATTGAGAAGAAATCAACTTCTTTAGCAAATTGGTCAGCAAGCATAGCTGCAGCAGGGATTTCAATCATGATACCTACTTCGATATCGTCTGCAACGGCAACACCTTCAGCAACCAATTTAGCTTTTTCTTCTTCAAGAATACCTTTAGCAGTACGGAACTCAGTCAACAAAGCAACCATTGGGAACATGATACGCAATTTACCGTGAACAGATGCACGAAGCAAGGCACGCAATTGTGTACGGAACATTTGGTTACCAGTTTCAGAGATAGAAATACGCAAAGCACGGTAACCTAAGAATGGGTTCATTTCTTTAGGAAGGTCGAAGTAAGGAAGTTCTTTATCCCCACCGATATCCATTGTACGAACAACCACAGGTTTACCATTCATACCTTCAAGAACTGCTTTGTAGGCTTCGTATTGGTCATCTTCAGTAGGGAAGTCTTGAGAATCCATGTACAAGAATTCTGTACGATAGAGACCAACAGCTTCTGCACCATTATCGTTTACACCTTCAACGTCTTTAGGTGTACCGATGTTGGCAGCCAACTCGAAGTGTTTTCCATCAGCTGTTACTGTTTTAGCGTCTTTAAGGAGAGCCCATTCAGCTTTTTGTTTGGCATAAGCTTCACCAGCTGCTTTGAACTCTGCAATTTGTTCTTCACTAGGGTTGATCACCACTTCACCAGTGATCCCTGAAACAGCCAAAACATCACCATCTTTGACAAGTTCTGTAATGTTATTTGTACCAAGAACAGCTGCGATTTCAAGTGTACGAGCCATGATAGCTGAGTGACTTGTACGTCCACCGATATTCGTAACAAAAGCTTTTACATACTTTTTGTTCAACTGTGCTGTATCAGATGGAGTCAAGTCATGCGCAACCACAATTGCTTCTTCATTGATAGAAGCAGGGTTTGGCAATTTTTTACCAAGCAAGTTGGCAAGGACACGTTTGGTAACGTCACGAATATCTGCTGCACGTTCTTGCATGTAAGGATTGTCTTCCATTCCTTCAAAGATCGCAATGAACATGTCAGTGACTTCTTTCAAGCCAGCTTCTGCATTGATTTTTTTCGTACGAATTGTTTCTTTGATCTGACCAATCATTTCAGGGTCAGCAAGAACCATCATATGCGCATCAAAAACTTGCGCTGCTTCTTCACCAAGGCTTGCTACTGCATTCTCCCGAATAAGAGAAAGCTCGTTTTGTGAAGCTTCAAGAGCTGCATCCAAACGAGCTTCTTCTGCACTTGTATCTTCGACTGAAACAGTCTCAAATGATAAGTCTGGTTGAATGAGCAAATATGCCTTAGCAACAGCAACACCGTCAGATGCTGCAATTCCTTTTAGCATTTTTGTCATATTTTTAAGCCAATCCTTCTTTAGTCATTGTTTCTGAGATAGCTGCGATAGCATCATCAGCGTCAGCACCTTCTGCAGAGATTACAACGTCTGCTCCTTGACCAACACCAAGGCTCATAACACCCATGATTGATTTCAAGTTAACTGATTTACCTTTGTATTCAAGAGTAATATCTGAAGCAAATTTGCTAGCAGTTTGAACCAACAAAGTTGCTGGACGTGCGTGGATACCTGTTTCTGCCACGATGTGGAAATCTTTAGAAGCCATAGTTTGACTCTCCTTTTTAAAAATAGTTTTTGAGTTACCTTTTGATAACCCTTACAATTTGGTATTATATCATCTTTTGAAATTTTTTTCAAGATTTTTATCACTGACTTACAGAAAAAGACTGCGAAAAATCCCAATTTAGATACATTTTAAGAAGCACCTGAAGATCATAGAAAATATCTTTTCAATTTTCTACTATATTATAAGTAACATTTTCCTCCGCTTTCAAATAAAAAGAAGCAACTGAACCACAGGATATTGATTCACCAAAAAATTATAACTAATTAAAGATGCTTTAAAGCCTATTCCTATCCCATTTCTTCGATTTTCACACTTTTCGCTTACCACAACATATTGTGCTTTGAAAACTCCATTTCATCTCTTTGCACAATATTTAGTTTTATTTTGTTGACAAGTTGCTGGATTTTGTTTATACTGTTTACAGATTTATATTTCGATAGGAGAACGGAAAAGAAATGGTAACCATTTATTCAAAAAATAATTGTGTTCAATGCAAAATGACCAAGCGATTCCTCGATAGCAATCACGTGGAATACCGCGAAATTAACTTAGATGAACAGCCAGAATTTGTAGAGCATGTTAAGAACCTTGGCTTCAATGCTGCTCCAGTTATTCAAACACCGGATGAAGTATTTTCTGGTTTTCAACCAGCTAAGTTGAAGAAACTTTCTTAATAAACACAGTATTTTACTTAAATAGGGTCTAGCGTTAGCAACCTAACACTAGACTTTTTACTTGTAAAGAGAGGACTTCTCCTCTTCATTTTTTTGAACTAGAAAAGGATTATTATGGGATTAAAATCTCTTGAAGATGTGACGTATTTTCGTCTTAACAATGAAATCAACCGTCCAGTAAACGGCCAAATCATGCTTCATAAAGATAAAGAAGCTTTGGATGCTTTCTTTAAAGAAAATGTTGCACCAAATACCATGGCCTTTGACTCGATTACAGATAAGATTCAGTACCTTCTCGAGCACAATTACATTGAAAGAGCTTTTATCGAGAAATACCGTCCTGAATTTTTAGAGGAATTGGCCCAATTTATCAAAGACCAAAACTTCCAATTCAAGTCCTTCATGGCGGCCTATAAATTCTATAACCAATATGCTCTGAAAACAAATGATGGAGAGTACTATCTTGAAAGCATGGAAGACCGTGTCTTCTTCAATGCTCTCTATTTTGCAGATGGAAATGAAGCTATCGCACGAGACATCGCAAATGAAATCATCCACCAACGCTACCAACCAGCTACTCCTTCTTTCTTAAATGCTGGTCGTGCCCGCCGTGGAGAATTGGTTTCATGTTTCTTGATCCAAGTAACTGATGATATGAATGCGATCGGACGTTCCATCAACTCTGCCCTTCAACTTTCACGTATCGGTGGTGGGGTTGGGATTTCCCTCAGCAACCTTCGTGAAGCTGGAGCACCAATCAAAGGGTATGAAGGAGCCGCTTCTGGAGTGGTTCCAGTTATGAAACTCTTCGAAGATAGCTTCTCTTACTCTAACCAATTGGGACAACGCCAAGGGGCTGGGGTGGTTTACCTCAACGTCTTCCACCCAGACATCATCGCCTTCCTTTCAACTAAGAAAGAAAATGCTGATGAAAAAGTTCGGGTGAAGACTCTCTCACTTGGGGTCGTCGTGCCAGACAAATTCTATGAATTGGCTCGTAAGAATGAAGAAATGTACCTCTTCAGCCCATACTCTGTGGAACGTGAATACGGAGTGCCATTCAACTACATCGACATCACTGAAAAATACGATGAGTTGGTCGCTAATCCAAACATCCGCAAGACAAAAATTAAGGCACGTGATTTGGAAACTGAAATTTCTAAATTGCAACAAGAATCTGGCTATCCATATGTAGTCAACATCGATACTGCTAACCGGGCAAACCCTGTTGATGGAAAAATCATCATGAGTAACTTGTGTTCAGAGATCCTCCAGGTTCAAGAACCAAGCTTGATCAACGATGCCCAAGAATTTGTCCAAATGGGAACAGACGTCTCATGTAACCTTGGTTCAACCAACGTGGTCAACATGATGACTTCACCTGATTTTGGTCGTTCAATTCGTGCCATGGTTCGTGCTTTAACCTTCGTTACAGATAGCTCTCATATTGTGGCCGTTCCAACTATTGACCACGGAAACAAACTGGCGCATTCGTTCGGACTTGGAGCAATGGGACTTCACAGCTACCTTGCGCAACAATTGATTGAATACGGATCACCTGAGTCTGTTGAGTTCACTAGCATCTACTTCATGCTCATGAACTACTGGACTCTCGTAGAATCAAACAACATTGCGCGTGAACGTGGTGTTACCTTCCACAACTTTGAAAAATCTGATTATGCCAACGGTACTTACTTTGATAAGTACACGACTGGAGAATTTGTACCAAAATCTGATCGCGTCAAAGAACTCTTTAAAGACATCTTTATCCCAAGTGCAGAGGATTGGGCAGAACTACGTGCTAAAGTTCAAGCAGATGGCCTTTACCACCAAAACCGCTTGGCTGTCGCACCAAATGGATCTATCAGCTACATCAATGACGTATCTGCTTCTATCCACCCAATTACACAACGGATTGAAGAACGCCAAGAGAAAAAAATCGGTAAGATCTACTACCCTGCAGCAGGATTGTCAACGGAAACGATTCCTTACTACACTTCTGCCTACGACATGGATATGCGAAAAGTCATCGATGTCTATGCTGCGGCTACTGAGCATGTAGACCAAGGTCTTTCACTGACTCTCTTTATGCGCAGCGATATTCCAAAGGGTCTTTACGAATGGAAAACTGAAAACAAACAAACC
Source organism: uncultured Streptococcus sp. (assembly GCA_934215455.1). Taxonomy (GTDB): domain Bacteria; phylum Bacillota; class Bacilli; order Lactobacillales; family Streptococcaceae; genus Streptococcus. Next base: position 20,611 of record CAKPZX010000025.1, on the reverse strand, counting down.
ACTCGTGACTTGTCTATCCTTCGGAACTACGCCTTTAACAAGGGTATCAAGTCTATCTACTACGTTCGTACCTTTACTGATGATGGTGGAGAAGTTGGCGCCAACCAATGTGAAAGCTGTGTCATCTAATCCGCTATCCTAGATAGCTATCAAAAGTCGGTTCGCCGACTTTTTGTGCGGTATTCTATCAATTTATGGTAGAATAGTAACGATTGAATGAATAGAAAAAGAAAGTGATGCAAATGGAAACATACTACAAAGCCATTAACTGGAATGCTATCGAAGATGTCATCGATAAATCGACCTGGGAAAAACTGACAGAGCAATTCTGGTTGGATACACGTATCCCTTTGTCAAACGACTTGGATGACTGGAGAAAGTTATCGAATAAAGAAAAAGACCTAGTTGGTAAAGTCTTTGGGGGATTAACTCTTCTAGATACCATGCAATCTGAAACAGGTGTTCAAGCTCTTCGTGCGGATATTCGTACTCCCCACGAAGAAGCTGTCTTTAACAACATCCAATTTATGGAATCTGTCCATGCTAAGTCTTACTCTTCTATCTTTTCTACTTTGAATACCAAGTCAGAAATCGAAGAGATTTTCGAATGGACCAACACCAATCCTTTCCTTCAAAAGAAGGCAGAAATCATCAACGAAATCTACCTCAATGGGACTCCCCTTGAAAAGAAAGTCGCTAGCGTTTTCCTTGAAACCTTCCTCTTCTACTCTGGTTTCTTCACACCTCTCTACTATCTCGGAAACAACAAATTGGCCAACGTAGCTGAAATCATCAAGTTGATCATTCGGGACGAATCAGTTCACGGAACCTATATCGGCTACAAGTTCCAACTTGGATTTAACGAATTACCAGAAGACGAACAAGAAAAAATCAAAGAGTGGATGTATGATCTTCTCTACACTCTCTATGAGAATGAAGAAGGCTACACAGAGAGCCTCTATGACGGTGTAGGCTGGACTGAGGAAGTCAAGACCTTCCTTCGTTACAACGCTAACAAAGCCCTCATGAACTTGGGACAAGATCCACTCTTCCCAGACTCAGCAGATGACGTTAACCCAATCGTCATGAACGGAATCTCAACCGGTACCTCTAACCACGACTTCTTCTCTCAAGTCGGAAATGGTTACCTTCTCGGTGAAGTAGAAGCCATGCAGGATGACGATTACAATTACGGACTATAAGAAGAAAAACCTTTCCAGACGGAAAGGTTTTTTTGTTGCAATCTTTTTCTAATTGGATCTGCTTTTTTTTGAAAAAAGAGGTTGGACAAACATCCAACCTCTCCATTATTACAATTTACCTGATACGGCATCCAACAATTCTTGGATTTTCGCTTGGTTACTTCCTCCTGCCATGGCCATGTCTGGTTTACCACCACCACGTCCATCGACGATTGGAGCCAATTCTTTGATCACATTACCTGCATGCACATCTTTTGTCTTGCTGGCTACAAGGACATTGACCTTGTCACCGATGGCTGCGACAAGAACAAGGACATCAGAGTAGTCTTTTTGTTTCCAGTTATCGGCAAAGGTACGAAGGGCACCTGCATCTGATACAGAAACTTGGCTGGCAATGTAACGGTGGCCGTTTGCTTCTTGAACATTCTTGAAGACATCGCCTGCTGCCGCTGCTGCTGCTTTTTCCTTCAATTCTGCATTTTCTTTTTGCAATTGACGGAGTTGCTCTTGAAGTCCTTCAACCTTATGAGGGACTTCCTTGAGTTGAGGTGCTTTCAAGGTTGCTGCGACTGCTTTCAGAGCATCTTCTTGTTCACGATAAGCTTCAAAGGCTTCCTTACCAGTTACTGCCAAGATACGACGAGTTCCTGATCCGATCCCTTCTTCTTTGACAATCTTGAAGAGACCAATTTCAGAAGTGTTGCCTACGTGGGTACCACCACAGAGCTCAACAGAGTAATCACCGATAGTGACAACACGGACTTCTTTACCGTATTTCTCACCAAAGAGGGCCATTGCTCCCATTTCTTTAGCAGTATCGATATCTGTTTCAATCGTTTCGACTGTGATCGCTTCCCAAATCTTTTCATTGACTTGTTGTTCAATAGCACGCAATTCTTCTGGAGTCACCGCTTGGAAGTGAGTAAAGTCAAAGCGAAGGAATTCTACTTCGTTAAGAGATCCTGCTTGGGTTGCATGGTTACCAAGGATATTGTGAAGAGCCGCATGGAGCAAGTGAGTTGCAGTGTGGTTCTTCATGACACGATGACGACGATTGGTATCGATCGCCAAAGTGTATTCTTGGTTCAAGGCAAGAGGAGCAAGAACTTCAACAGTATGAAGTGGTTGTCCATTTGGTGCTTTTTGAACGTCTGTCACAGTCGCTACGACGTTTCCTGCAGCATCCAAGATTTGACCATGGTCCGCAACTTGTCCACCCATTTCAGCATAGAATGGAGTTTCTGCAAAGATCAGTGATGCAGTCCCTTCAGATACAGCTTCTACTTCTGCATTTTCTGCTACGATTGCTTCCAACTTAGAAGGCAATTGGCTAGCATTGTAGTTGAAGCTACTTTCAACTGTAATGTTTTGAAGGGTTTCATTTTGCATCCCCATAGATCCGCCTTTGACAGCTGATGCACGCGCCCGTTCTTGTTGTTCCTTCATAGCTGCTTCAAAACCTTCACGATCGACTGTCATTCCAGCTTCTTCAGCGATTTCTTCTGTCAATTCTACTGGGAATCCGTATGTATCATAAAGTTTGAAGACATCTTGACCAGCAATCACTGTTTGACCTTTGGCTTTCAAGTCTTCAACAATGGTTTGGGCAAAGTGTTGACCAGAGTTCAAGGTACGAGCAAATGATTCTTCTTCGCTCTTGATGATTTTTTCGATAAACTCTTGTTTTTCAAGTACTTCTGGGTAGTAGCTTTCCATGATCTTCCCAACGGTTGGAACCAATTTATACAAGAAGGTTCCTTCAATCCCCAATTTTTGACCATGCATGGAAGCACGACGGAGGAGACGACGAAGAACGTAACCGCGTCCTTCATTACCTGGAAGAGCCCCATCTCCAATCGCAAATGAAAGCGAACGGATGTGGTCAGCAATCACCTTGAAGCTCATGTTATCGCCATCTGGATCATAGGTTTTACCAGACATCTTTTCCACTTCACGAATGATTGGCATGAAGAGGTCTGTTTCAAAGTTGGTCTTAGCCCCTTGAATGACAGCTACCAAACGCTCTAAACCAGCGCCCGTATCAATGTTCTTGTGTGGCAATTCCTTGTATTCGCTACGAGGAACAGCTGGGTCAGCGTTAAATTGTGACAAGACAATGTTCCAGATTTCGATGTAACGGTCGTTTTCGATATCTTCTGCAAGAAGACGAAGACCGATATTTTCTGGGTCAAAAGCTTCTCCACGGTCAAAGAAGATTTCTGTATCTGGTCCAGAAGGGCCCGCACCGATTTCCCAGAAGTTGTCTTCGATTGGGATCAAGTGACTTGGATCTACACCAACAGCGATCCAACGGTTGTATGAATCTTTATCATCTGGATAATAAGTCATATAAAGTTTGTCTTTTGGGAAGTCAAACCATTCAGGACTTGTCAAAAGCTCATAAGCCCAAGTGATGGCTTCGTCACGGAAGTAATCTCCGATTGAGAAGTTCCCCAACATTTCAAACATAGTATGGTGACGAGCCGTCTTCCCTACGTTTTCGATATCATTAGTCCGAATAGCCTTTTGAGCATTAGTAATCCGTGGATTTTCAGGTTTGATGGTTCCATCAAAGTATTTTTTAAGAGTGGCAACCCCTGAGTTGATCCACAAAAGCGTTGGGTCATTGACAGGAACCAAGCTAACAGATGGTTCAACAGAGTGGCCTTTGCTTGCCCAGAAATCAAGCCACATTTGACGGACTTGTGCACTAGATAATTGTTTCATATTTTTCTCCTAATTTTTTTAAGATTAATTTGCGCCTGCTTCTAACATTTCGACATAATCGATGGCGACACACAATGAGATGACTAAATCAGCGTATTCATCCTCATAAACCGATACTTGGTAGGTAGAGGTTAGATGAAAGAGTTCCTTGCTAATCTCAGCGACGATTTGATCCCGATCATCAAACAATTTAAATTCCAGGTCCCAGATATTTCCCTGCACCCGAAGCCCCAAATCTTCGATATCGTATTTGTCTCTGAAGAGCGTCAGCTTTTTATGGATATAAAAGCGATCCCCATTCATCAACTCAACCACAAATTTTGGAAGTAGGCTGATTGTTTTTTTGGTGATATGGCTGACTTTTTCTCCATTTTGATCATAGATGGTAAAGGTCTTGGGAACCTTAAGAAAGGAGCCCTCAACCTGGTATTCGACATTTCCTAACTCATCTTTGATAGTGAAGCGTTCGCCACCCAATCGAAATTTTTGTTTCACTTGGTAGGTTCTCATCTTTTGATCTCCTTTGAAAAGCTTCAAATAACGATTCACAAACAAAAGACAAGCCACTAAACGAAGGGCGAAAAACCGCGGTACCACCTTCATTCAATGAACTTGTCATTCTTCATTTTGTATGCAATTGTCTCAGCCGAGTAGCAAAATCATTTCCCTTCCATGGCTCGCACCCCCGCCACTTCTCTGATTCCGAGTAACAATGATTTATTCTCAACTATTTCATTATACAAGTTCCAAAAGGAACCGTCAACTATTTTTTAGATGATGAGCTGCTATCGCTCGTTTGGACACCGATATTTTGCAAATATTGGTTGAATGTTGATTTGAAAGCATCATCTTTAACCTTGATGTTGGCATTGGTCATCGCTTTTGCAATAATGCTACGGATGTAGTTGGTATCTTGCTTACGACCATCAACAATGATCTCTTTCAAACGTTTTTCGTATTTCTTCCAGTCAGAACCTTTTTCTGTCTTCTTATTCAATTTAACAATATAGTAGCTAGCAGAATAGTTTTGACCTGCTGAAACTGTGATCACATCTGAAATCCCATTTTCATCCAACTTAAAGGCAGCTTCTTTGACTTGCGATGGAATATCTGCTGTTCCTGAATCGAACTTGACTTCGCCACCTTTATCTTTTGTAGCCGTATCTGTTGAATTGTCTTTGGCGATTTGGGCAAAGTCTGCACCTTCCGCTTTAGCTGCTTCCAACACTTCTTTTGCTTTATCTTCTGAATCCAACTTGATAATTTGTGCTGTTACTTCTGGTGTGTAAGATTCAAAAGCCGCTTTGTAGTCAGACTCTTTGATATCTTTCTTAGCCGCTTGGTTGACTGCATATTCCAACAACATATTGCTACGGATTTGTTTCTTCGCTGTTTCTTCCGTCAAGCCTTGTTGTGCCAAGTAAGCATCGAATTGGTTACCCAATTGTTTCTTTTGTTTAGCCAATTCTTTATCGACTTCTTTATCAGAAACTTTTGATCCATATTCTTTTTCAAAGACTTTATTGATGGTCATTTGGAAAAGAACTTGTTGAGCACCTTGGTTGGTTTTGATTTCATTATAGAAATCAGAAACAGTAATCGTGTCCCCTTTCATGGTCACGATATCTTTGTTTGTGCCATTGGCACATGCTGCTAGTGTTACGACTGATAGCAAGGTCACAGCACCCGCTACAAGTTTTTTCTTCATGAAAATTATTCTCCGTTCCTTTTTAAACTTCTTCTATTTTACCACAAATTAGAGAGAATACCTTAAATTTACCTAAAAAGAGCTAGGATCTGGCAAGGTTACCGTCTCAGCATTTTTACGAATCATCAAAATACCATCTCCAAGTGGCACCAAACTAGCGGTCAAATCTGGATGATTGAGAGTCGCATGAAAGAGGTTTTGAAGCCCCCGGTAGATGGTTCGTTGCCCACGACGAACTTCCATGATGTCTTTGGCAACATCTCCCCCTTGGAAAATATCATCCAATACCACGATTCCTCCAACCTCTAAGAGTTCGAGAATTCGTGGCAAAAAGACGATGTACTTAGACTTAGCAGAGTCCATGAAGACAAAGTCATAGGTCTCTGTCAAATTCTGCAAGACATCTACCGCATCTCCTTCAAGCAAGGTGATTTGCTTTCTCTGATCGTATTTAGCCAGATTTTCCTTGGCAAAGCCAATCATTTCTTCATTCCGATCAATAGTAGTAATTTGTGCATTGGGAGCATTTTCAGCCATTAAGAGCGCTGAAAATCCAATTGCTGTCCCAATTTCAAGGATCTTTTTCGGTTGTAGAGCTTGCAAGAGTAGTCTAAAGTAGGCTACCGTTTCATGCGGGATGATGGGAATATTTTCTTTGCGGGCGAATGCTTCTAATTCCTTTAGGGCACCAGCTACCGGCTTTTGTCGCGTACGCATAAAGTCAATGATCTCGTCTTTAACGACTGGCCGGCGCATATTGTGGTTGGCATTTTTACTATAAGACTCTACCATCTTATGCGAGTCCTAATTTTTCTACTAGGGCTTCAAATTCATTCAAACGACGTTCAAAGACCGCAAAGGCTGCGTCCAAGTAGTCTTCTTTTTCCATATCCACACCTGCTTTGCGGATGACATTGAGTGGATAGTCAGAATTTCCAGCCTTCAAGTAGTCGATATATTTATCACGATCTTCTTGTGTTCCATGAACAATTTTTTCAGCTAAGGCTGAAGCTGCTGCAAAACCAGTTGAATATTGGAAAACGTAGTAGTTATAGTAGAAGTGAGGAATCCGAGCCCATTCATATTGGATCTCAGGGTTGTCTTCTTTTGAAAGACCATAGTATTTCTCATTGAGCTCTGCATAAAGGTTGTTCAAGAACTCACTAGTCAAAACGGTACCTTCTTGGTCTGCTTTATGAATGGCATGCTCAAATTCAGCAAACTGCGTTTGACGGAAGACGGTACCACGGAAGCCATCCAAGAAGTGATTCAAAATAGCAAAACGAGTTGCATCGTCTTCTACTTCTTCTAGGAGACGTTCTGTCAAGATATTTTCATTGGTTGTAGAGGCAATTTCAGCAAGGAAAATAGAGTAGTCTCCATAGACATACGGCTGGGTTTCACGGGTATAGCTAGAATGCATACCGTGACCCGTTTCATGCACCAAGGTGAAGAGGTTATCTAGTGTATCTTGCCAGTTCAACAACATGAAGGCATTGGTATCATAAGAACCACCTGAATAGGCACCTGAGCGTTTCCCTTGGTTGACATGTACATCAATCCACCGTTCGCTGAAGGCACGTTTCACACGAGAAAGGTAGTCCTCACCCAAAACAGCCAAGACTTCTTCTGCTTTAGCCAATGATTCTTCGTAGGTAAACTTGTAGTCTGTATCAGATAATGGGGTATACATATCGTACATCTTCAAGTCTGAGATTCCAAGAATTTTTGAGCGCAATTGCACATAACGTTGCAAGAGTGGCAAATGTTTGTTCACAGCTGCTACCAAGCTATCATAAACACTTTCTGGTACAAAATTTTCAGAAAGGGCCGCTTCACGGGCAGATGAGAATTTGCGAACTTTGGCATTAAAGTTGTGAACTTTCACATTGGTTTGCAAGGTTTTTGCATAGGTATGTTGATACTGTTCATAGACCTTGTAGAGACCTTCATAAGCTTCTTTACGAACGGCACGATCTTTTGATTCTACCAAAGAAATATAGTTTCCATGTGTTAACTGAACTTCTTCACCCTTGTCATCATGCACAGTTGGAAAAACAATATCTGCATTGTCCAAGATTTCAAAGGTTTCGCCACCAGCCGCAAAGATCTCACCAGCTCCTGCAAGTAATTCCTCTTCTTTTTGAGACAAGACATGTTCTTTTTTCTCTAGCAAACGATCAAAATAATGACCATATTGTTCTAAGGCTGGAACTTCACTCATAAAAGCCTTGTACTGCTCATCCGTAATGGCCATGAATTCAGGCTCATAGAAGGCAAAGGTTTCGCCTAACAAGCTATAAAGAGACATCCCTTTTGATTGGTACTCTTGGTATTTAGCCACTCGTGTATCTTGGTCATTTTTCATATGAGCATAGACGTAGACCTTTTCTAAGCGACGACTCAATTCCAAATATGCATTGGTTGTATCCAACAGTGTTTGCGCTGAATCCAACAAATGACCAGCATAGTGGCTTGCTGCTTTAATATCCGCAGCTAAGCTAGCTGCTTCTTCTTCCCAAGCTTGATCTGTCGCAAAAATTGTCGACAAATCCCATTGGTATTTTTCATCAATTTCATTACGTTGTTTTACCATTTCGATTAATCCTCCAATGGTACTATTTTAGCATAAAAATGAACATTTCGGGAGGATTTCTATCTTAGAAAGTTAGCTTTTCTGTTGAGCATAAAAACGTGGGGGATAAAGGATCTGAACGGGTTGGATCCCTTGCGACTGATAATAGGTCATAAATTGCTGGTAGTAATCTTCTACATCCTCTTCAATTTGGAGCAAGTTCTGTGAAAGGATCGGACGACAAAGAGGATAAAAGAAATCCAGCCCCAGTTCCATCAGATGGTGTCCCTGCAAATAGAGTTCTTCCTGAAGCTTCAGCCACTTTGGGTGACGATAAAAGAGCTGCTGCTGTATATAGGTTAAAAATGTACGATCGAGCTCGACTGCCATTTGCTGCATGGGTTGCGAAAGATAAGGGGTTCGTAAGACTTCTAGTAAGGATCTTTGACCAAAAGGGAAAATTTCTGTTTGATAATGCAATCGCCCTCGTAAATCCTCATGAATGAGGTATTGCAGACGTAGCTCTTTCTTTGTCAGATCCAATTCCCAAAGATGGAACCCGCGATTCTGACTAAAATAAAGAAAGCCAGCCTGTAGCTTTGTTAGTCTTTCCTTGAGCCACAACTTTTTACCAAGTAACCAATAGACATGGTAACCGTTGGATCGGTAAGCATCGCTCCTCTCCTTCAAGCGTTCTAAAGATAGGGAGCTGCACTGCACTTCCAAAGCTAAGTTCTTGTCTACTACCAAAAGATCGGCAATTTGTTGAAAATCTGCTAAATAACTTTCTACCTCTGTATTAGATTCCTTAGAGACCCAATCATAAAGACAAGCTTTCAATTCCAGATGTTCAAAACTCTCAGCTTCGTGATGATAGGGACAATGCTGTAATTTTATATGAGCAAAATGAGCCCGTAGAACCGAGCCATTTTTTAGACGCACTGGACTATGACAAACCAAGCAATAGAAGGGACCTTCTGTCACAGCTGGGATCTCTTCCATACAGTTCCACCGCTTTTGATTGTTATCCATGGCAATAAACATAGGCCCACCTCCTCATCTATATCATTCGAAAAAAAATAGGAAAAAGGCTGGAAATTCCAACCTTTTCTTCTTTTTATTCTTCAGAATCTGAATCTGAATCATCACTGTCGTCATCTGCAACAGGAGATTTACTCAATTCTTTCTGCATATCTTTCATTTCTTTACGAGTACTTTCCAACTCTTCACGAGCATCTTTCAAGATTTCGATCAAAGCTTCACGGTCTTCTTTAGGAACGACTGTGCTATCTGAACCGATGCTTTCCAAGCCTTCATTAAAGATATCTTTTTGGTTTTCTAATCCTTGCTTTAAGGTACTAATCATTGCATCGTATTGTTCTTTTGCAGAACCTGTCACAGAAGTGCCTGCTTCTTCAGTAATAGAAACAGATTGATCCATTAATTTTGCAAACAACTTTTTGAAGTCTCCAACTGTCTTAGCCTTGTTGATTTCAGCATCTGTTAAGAGGCTAGAAGATGACGTATCTTCTGAATCTGTTGAATTATCCTTACTTTTTGAAGTGTTGGCAGATTTGCTCGTCACTTTAGTCGTTGATTGACTGTTTGAAGTTTCCTTCTTTGTGTCTTGTTTGTTTGAACAAGCAGCTAGGGAAAAGATCGTCAAAAGAGCAGCTGTCGATAAGATCATTTTTTTCATAAAATGGTCTCCTTTATATTTATTTTACCTCATTCTACCATCGAATACTTTGACTGTCAAATTAATCACTAGTTCTTAATATTAGCAAAAAAGTTGGACAAAACACTGTGAAATCAGTGTTTCTGTCCAACTCCTCGATGATTAGTCATACAATTGTAACAATTTCATTAGTCTACTTTGCCACCAAAAAGGCCGTGAGCCTTCCCTTGGGGCATTTTTAAGGCAAAGCTCAGCAAAAAGACGATCCCTACAACCCCTGCTAAAAAGAAACTCATGACTTGGTAACCACCTCTTTCAATACAGAGGGCTGCGAGAGGTTGTAAAAGAATGGTTCCTAAATAACGAGCTCCTTGGACAATAGCCATGGCAAGAACCAAGTCTTTGCCATTCACCTGTTGGGCAATAAACCGTAAGGAGACCATAATCAAAACCATCCCTGTTGTATGCTTGGCTAAAAGAGTCAAAAGCACTTTTAAGAAGACAGGACTTGGAAGAGCGTAGACAGCATATTGAGCGAAAATAATCCCAACTGGGAGAGCGATCAAAACCCGTAAAGGCCAGTGGTCCATGAATCGATCAGAGAAAAAGATCAAGGGGGCTTCCACTACGACTGAGATAGCTACAACCGTTGAGGCAATATGGACTGGTAGACCGCTATCCATGAGCAACTCAGGAATATAGGTATGACCAATATTTCCAACCCCTGAAGCCAACCCAATCAACACAATAAAGAAGAGATAAGGTCCATTGTGAAGAAGAGGACGAATAGAGACCGGCTCTTTAACCTTTTCTTCTTTTTTCTCTCTTGTCTTCATCCGAACGGCACTTAGACAGAAAATGCTGAGTACAATGGTGATCAAAACCGTATAATAGACTGCTTGGGGGCTAAACTGATGATAGACCCAGCCAGCTATTTGGACACCGACCGAGTAGCCAATGGTTCCCCAAACGCGAATCTTCCCAAAAGCGTATGGACTTTGCGTTGCAAAAACTTCCATCATGGGAGCTGTCCCATTCAAACAGACTAGAACAATTCCGTAAAAAACAGTCAGCCAAAAGAGATTGGGGGCCCAAAGAAAACCTAAGACACCACCAATGATCACACTCAAACTGAGGGTCGTCATTTTTACGATTCCAAATCGCTCATTGATATACCCAAAGAAGGGTTGGGCTACCATGGATAAGAAAAAGGCAACCGATACCAAGGTCGACACTTGAGTTGCACTATAGTGCTTTCCCATCAAATAGACGGAAATGAGGGTCGTAAAGAGAGATGTGGACATAAAATAAAAACTATAGAGTAGCATAAAAGCCGCATAAGAATCTCGGAATTTTTTCATATAAATCCTTTCTAAAAATATCGGAATGGGACAATGACAAAACCCAACTGACAATCAGTTAGGTTTTATTTTATTCTTTATTATAGCGCTTTTGAGCCTCTTTTTTGCGTCTCTCACGACTTTGTTTTTCAATCGAGAGAATGATGACAAGAATGAGAATCGGAATCAAAATCAGGAAGTGATCCAGCGAAAGCCATTTACTGTGCTTAGCCTTTGTCTTTTTCCCACTTTCTGTTTCTTTGACAAGCTCTGGCTTGGATCCTTCTTCCACCTTCATATCATCTCGGATACCTTCAGACAACGTGTAGAGATCATTATCTACTGTCAGATAGCCATCTTTTACCGCAAGGGTCGGTTCTTTAGCACCTTTTTTAACCGTTGCATAGAAGGGTTTTTCAAGTGTATAGGTCTTGCCGTCAATCTTCTGGACACCTGCATCTAACAATTTTTTATAGCCAAAATCTTTATAGGCTTTTTCGATCAAAGCATTGCCAAACGGATGGCGGTAATATTCCCCATCTTGGTCTGCCCAATCTCCTACGCCCATAATGACAGCAATTAAGCGCTGATTGCCTCGTTTGATGGTCGCGATATAGTTGAAAGCTCCACGAGGACTTGAACCAGTTTTTAAACCATCCACACCTTTCAAGGCATACTTGGCTCCTGGCAATGAATAATTGTAGGTATCAAAGGTTTCCTCATACGGAGTCCCTTTTTTGACCGTGACTTGTGCTTGATTGGTATAGTTTAAAATATCTGGGTATTGATTGATAAAATGATAGACCAAAATCCCTAAATCACGCGCAGTTGTCTGATTGGCCGCATCGTTTGGATAATTGTTTACCTGATAGTAGCCTTGCAAGGTGGAGATAGCCGCCCCGCTCGGGTTATTCCAGACCGTATTGGTCATCCCTAATTCCTTAGCCTTGGCATTCATACGCTCGATAAAGGCATCTGGATCATTGTTGGACATGAGATTGGCCAACATGAGGGTCGATACATTTGAGGATGGAACCACTGTCATGGTAATCAACTCAGGAATTGTGTAGTCTACCCCAGCAACAATATTATTGTTGGAGATCTCATAGATCTTTCCGATCGCTTGGTCTGAAGCGGTCGCCTTGATCACTGTATCCTTACTGATCTTGCCATTTGCCATATCTTCAAACAAGAGATAGAGCGTCATGAGCTTACTCATGCTGGCAGGATCTCTGACTTCATCGATATTGTCTTTCCAAAGAACATTTCCGGTATTGCCGTCAATAATAAGCGAAGAATGTGGACGGTTAATGGCTTGGACATTGTCATTTGGATACATCTTTTGCGCCATATCCACCAATTCATCCGCACTCGCTAGAATTGGCTGGCATAAGAGACTCAGAAGGAGGCAAATATGGATCAAATATTTTTTTATCATAAACTTTTCCTTTATAACAGACTAATCAGCTGGAGGCTAAAATAAGCTTCTAGCCCTCATGCCCTTTCCTCTTGTCTCCCAGTAGATGAAAAGAGCTAATCCCAGCAGATAATTACTTGTATTGTACCATATTTTGAAGCAGAAAAAAACCTATCTGGCCCGAATAAATCGGCGATAGGTCCTGTTTTTTATCGACTTAACAAGCTCAAGGCTTCCTTATCCGCAATAATGGTCACATTTGGATGTCCTTGAAGGGCACTAGCTGGCACTTTTTCTGTCCTTTCACCCTCTACTGTACCTTTGATTGCTTGGGCTTTCGATTCCCCATAGGCAAACAAGACAATTGATTTCGCAGCTAAGATATTAGCAATTCCCATCGAAATGGCTTGGGTTGGTACATCTTCGATCTTATCAAAGAAACGAGAATTAGCTTCAATGGTAGAATCATCCAACTGAACTAAGTGGGTCTGACTATCAAAGGATGTCCCTGGCTCATTAAAACCGATATGCCCATTGCGTCCGATTCCCAAGATTTGAAGATCCACTGGATGGTCTTCGAGTATTTTGTTATAACGGATCACTTCTTGATCGGCAGATTCTTCTACACCTGATGGGAGATAACTTTCTTTGAATGGTTTGGCATCAAAGAGGTTTTTCTCCATGAAATACCGATAAGATTGAGGATCATCTCCCGTCAACCCTACGTATTCATCTAAGTTCACACTGATTAGATTAGACAGATCCAAATCACTTTCACGAATTTGTTTATAAAACTCAAGGGGACTGCTTCCAGTCGCAAGACCTAAGGTTTGAGCACCTTCCTTTAAGGTTTCTTTTAATATATCAAAGGCAACTTTTCCACCTTCAATTTGGTCCTTTACTTCAATAATTTTCATTGGATAGACCTCCTATTTCTCTATGCTTTTATTATATGGTATAGACCAATTTTTGTCAAGTGAAACCGCTATCTTTTTCTGGCATTTTTTTCATTTTCAAGTCGATTCATGATATAATGAAAGGTATGATTGTATCACTATTATTCATCATTTTTTTGATCGGACTCCTTGTCTTTCTCTTATCTTTCTTGATTCATCAAAGAAAGATTCTCAAGGTCCTGATCTTTTTGATGGGAATCTGCCTAATGCTCTTAGCTGTCGGGACAGCCATCTATCTACTCACAAATTTATTATAAAAGGAGCGCAAATGAATACCAACGACTTTGACTTTGATTTGCCTGAAGAACTGATTGCCCAAACCCCTCTTGAAAAACGAGATGCCTCTAAACTCTTGATCCTCGATCGAAAAACAGGGCAATTCCAAGACCGTCATTTTGATGCAATTTTGGATGAATTGGAGCCAGGAGATGCTCTTGTCATGAACAATACGCGCGTGCTACCTGCCCGTCTTCATGGGGTCAAACCAGAAACAGGTGGTCACGTCGAATTCCTTCTCCTTAAAAATACTCAAGATGACTATTGGGAAGTCTTGGCAAAACCCGCAAAACGCTTAAAGGTAGGGGCTACAGTCAGCTTTGGAGATGGTCGTTTGACCGCAACCGTTGAGGAAGAATTGGAGCATGGTGGGCGCATCGTTCGCTTCCACTACCAAGGGATCTTTTTAGAAGTCTTGGAAAGCCTTGGTGAAATGCCACTTCCTCCCTATATTCACGAAAAGCTTGCTGATCGCGAGCGCTACCAAACCGTTTACGCCAAAGAAAATGGTTCTGCTGCAGCTCCAACGGCAGGTCTTCATTTCACTCAAGAATTGCTCCAAAAGATTGAAGCAAAAGGGGTTCACCTGGTCTATTTGACCCTTCATGTGGGCCTAGGAACCTTCCGTCCAGTATCCGTGGACAATCTTGAAGACCATGAGATGCACTCTGAATTCTACCAACTTTCTGAAGAGGCTGCTGCGACCCTTCGTCAGGTAAAAGCTGCAGGGAAACGCATCGTGGCCGTCGGAACGACTTCTATTCGGACCCTTGAAACGATTGGCAACAAATTTGATGGAGATATCCAAGCCGATTCAGGCTGGACCAATATCTTTATCAAACCAGGTTACGAATGGAAAGTCGTCGATGCCTTTTCAACCAACTTCCACCTTCCAAAATCAACTCTGGTCATGTTGGTTTCTGCCTTTGCTGGTCGTGAATTAACCCTCGAAGCATACCACCATGCGATTCAAGAACGCTACCGCTTCTTCAGTTTTGGAGATGCTATGTTCATCAAGTAAAGGAGTCTCTCATGAATAAAATTGAAAGCCGCCACCGCTTGATCCGCTCTATCATTTCTGAGCGTAGGATTCATACCCAACAAGAACTTCAAGAAGCCTTAGAAGCAAATGGCGTTCTCGTTACCCAGTCCACCCTTTCACGGGATGTCAAATCCTTGAATCTAGTAAAAATTAACGAGGGGGATAGTTCCTACTATGCCATGAATACCATCGCTCCTTCCCGTTGGGAAAAGCGCCTGCGGATGTATATGGAAGATGCCTTAGTCATGTTGCGGCCGGTTCAAAACCAGGTCGTTGTAAAAACTCTTCCAGGTCTGGCACAATCCTTTGGAGCGATCTTAGATGCATTGGAACTCCAAGAAATTGTAGCCACCATCTGTGGAGACGATGTCTGTTTGGTTATCTGCGAAGACAACCAAGGAGCTTTGGATTGTTTTGAAAAATTAAAAGAATTCACCCCACCCTTCTTCTTTAGTAAATAAAAAGTTTGGAAACCAAGTTTCCAAACTTTTTATATAGTGGCTAAGCGCTGAATAGCTTCTCGATAGATTTCCATCGCAGCGTAGAGATCGTCAATTTTTGCCCGTTCATTGGCTTGATGCTCGGTCTGTTCTGCACCTGGGAAAAGAGCCCCAAAAGCGACACAATTTTCCATGGTCCGCGCAAACGTGGCACCACCAGAAGACATGGCTGGAGTTAAATCACCTGTTTCTTCCTGATAGACAGCCATCAAAGAGCTAACTAAAGAACTATCCAAAGGAACATATAAAGGAGCCAAATAATCAAACTCTTCATATTCCAACTGATAGCTGGCCGCAATTTCTTGCAAACGAGCTACCAAGGCATCCTTGTCTGCTAAGACCGGGATCCGAATATCAATTCCGATTTCCGATTGTTCTTGATCGATCACAAGGGTCGCAAGATTGAAGGAAAGATCCCCACTTGGTTCATCTGAAACAGGGCCAAATAGCGCTTCTCCCTTTGCATCCTCACCAACAGCATCTGCGATAAAGAGCAAAGCTGGATGGGGTTGGATGAGGGATAAACTTTCCGCTAAACCGACAATAGCATTCACTCCTTCAGCTGCATCTTTAGAGTGCTTGGAAACACCCAAAACCGTTACAGAATCTTCTGTTTGGCTATACTGAACCCCACTTTGATCCAAAACAGGAAGCAACTCTTCCAAACGATGACCAGCATAGGTCGCCTTGTCTGGAACAACATTGAGGGCCTGACCAGCCTGTAAGGGAAGATCATCCCAACCTGGACCATGCAATTTCACTTGTAATAAGCCTTTTTCAGCATAGGTTAATGGGAAAGAGGAATCCGGTGCAAATCCAAGATCTGCTTGCTTTTCGATTTGGTTGTAGCGGTTCATACAGCGCCACAAGGTTTCTTCATCCGTCCCAAAGATAAAGCGGATTCGTTTGGTAAACTGGATGCCATCATCCAGCAAACTCTTGACAGCGTAGAGAGCAGCGAGTGACGGCCCCTTATCATCCTGCACACCACGACCTACTAGATAGTCACCGACAATGGTTGCTTCAAAAGGTGGCGTTTGCCAATCTTTTAGATCACCGGCTGGAACAACATCCAAGTGACAAAGAACGGCCAGGAGTTCTTCCCCCTGACCGATCTCTGCATATCCATAGTATCCTTCAGGATCTATATACGTTTGAAAACCTAATTCTCGAGCAAGCTCTAAGGTTTTTTCTAGGACATCTTGGATAGCTTGTCCAAACGGTGTTCCATTTTCCCCTTCGTTTAATACTGAAGGGTAAGAAATGATGGTTTGAAGCGAGTTTAAAAACTGCTCTTTCACATCGTTCTTTATTCTATTTTTCATGAAACACCTACTTTATTCTATTGCAAGAATGGAACCACAGTTCCTAGTAGAAGAAGGGCAATGGTGATCACAACAATCGCTACGACCAATTTACCCATGAATTTCCACCATGCACTCAAGTCAACACGTCCAAGAGCAAGAGCTCCCATTACGATACCTGAAGTTGGTGCGATCAAGTTCAAGACACCAGATGCAGATTGGTAAGCTGTGACAATCAAGCTACCTGGTACATTGACGAATTTACCAAGAGGTGCCATGATACCCATTGTTGCACTGGCAAGACCAGATGATGATGGGATCAAGAATGACATTGGCAAGTAGAAAATGTAAGTCAAGACAATGAACAATTGAGATGAAAGACCTTTAAGTCCTTCTTCACCCCAGTGAAGAATTGTCGCAGTGATCATACCGTCGTTCATGATGACTTGGATACCACGTGCTACCGCTACGATAAGCGCAACACTCAAGAGGTCAGCTGCACCATTCATGAAAGATGAAATAATTTTATCTTCTTTCAAGCCATAAATGATACCAACGAGGATTCCCATGAAGGCAAAGAGCATAGCTGTTTGAGGGAAGTACCATGTACCAAGAGCATCTGTGTTACCGATCAATTGACCAAGTACTGGAATTTTATGGAGAGATTCGTTGAAGGTTTCAAAGAATTTAATACCCAAATCTTTGAATGGGATAAATCCAGCAACCATGATAACGAATGTTGAGATGAAGACGACCAAGACACGTTTTTGTTTCTTGTTCATTTGTGAAGGAATTTCTTCGCCACTTTCAACATTGAAGTGTTTCAAATCTTCTTCACGAGTTGCATAGGTGAGAGATTTGGTTGGGTCTTTTTGAACCTTATCTGCATAACGGTATACATAGTATGTGCTAAGTCCTGTCAATACGATCCAGAAGATCACACGAAGTAAGAGACCTGAAGCACTTGAGATACCTGCAGTATCAGATGCGATAACTGTCGCAAATGGGTTCAATGTTGACGCCAAACATCCGATTTGGGATCCTAAGAGGATAATGGCTACCCCTGTCAAACTGTCAAAACCAACGGACATCATAACAGGTACAAGAAGTGGATAGAAGGCCATGGTTTCTTCACCCATACCATAAGTTGTACCACCAAGGGCAAACAAAGGCATCAAGATCAAAATCAACATTTTTTCGCGGCCTTTGTATTTACGAACGATAGAAGCAATCCCTACATCAAGGGTACCTGTTTCGTTCACAACTCCAAGGAAACCACCGACCATCAAGATGAAGAAGGCTACATCAATCGCTGCACTGGTTGGTGCTTTACCAAGCATGGCATTGATTGGGGCCATCAAGACATCCCAAATCCCTTGAGGATGTGCTTTTACAGATTCATAACTACCTGCAATGATAGCACCTGCATCGTCAACCTTGTATTGACCAGCTGGAATAATCCAAGTTAACACTGCCATAATAGCAATGATAATTAACAATACGGAAAAAGATGAAGGCATCTTAAATCCTTTTTTCGTTTTTTCACTCATTTGTCTTCCTCCTAACGCAACAAAGTGTGAGTGATGTTTTACAAGAGTCTCTTGTAAAACGCTTACCTATAGATTTATTCTATCACAATAAGCTTTAAAATACTAGTTTTTTCCTAATTTTTCATTAGTCTTTTTGGATGATTGTTCCACTTTCAGACTCAATCAAAGCGCCAAGGTTTTCAAGTGATGTAATAACTGCTTTTCCTTCTGGGCGACCATTTACAAAGGCAATGGCAGCTTCCACTTTAGGAAGCATGCTTCCTGGTGCAAATTGGTCTTGTTTGATGTATTCTTCCAATTGAGCTACATTGACATGTTCCAATTTTGCTTGGTCTGGTTTGTTATAGTTCACAAAGACATAATCGACACCAGTCAAAACGATGAAGAGGTCTGCTTCTACTAATTCAGCCAAACGTTGAGAGGCGAAGTCTTTATCGATTACAGCTTCAACACCAGATAGGCTACCATCTGCTTCTTTCACAACTGGGATACCGCCACCACCGGCTGCCACAACGACTTGACCGTCGTTCAACAAAGTACGGATGGTATTGATTTCTTTGATATCCACTGGTTTTGGTGAAGCCACGACTTTACGCCAGCCACGACCAGCATCTTCTTTGAAAGTTGCTCCTGATTTTTCAGCTTCTGCTTTTGCTTCTTCTTCTGAGTAGAATGGACCGATTGGTTTGCTGAGGTTGACAAAAGCTGGGTCATTCTTATCAACAACGACTTGTGTCACAACAGAAGCCACGTCTTTTTCGATTCCTTCTTCAAGAAGAGCATTTTGAAGAGCATTTTGAAGCCAGTAGCCAATGCTTCCTTCGGTCATTGCAACTAATGAATCAAGTGGGAAAGCAGGGTTCTTTTCAGAGTTTGCTGCCAAGTGTTGAAGCAAAAGGTTCCCTACTTGAGGACCATTTCCGTGAGTGATGATCAAGTCATCCCCATTTTTGATTAACTTGACTAAGTGTTTTGCTGTTTCTACAAGTGCTTCTTGTTGAGCTTGAGCAGAAGGATCAGATGAGAGAATAGCATTTCCTCCCAAAGCAACGACGATTTTTCTTGACATAAGTTTTCCCTTTCTATAAAAAATAGGGGCAGGACTAAAGCTAGCAGTCCAGCCCCTATAGCTGTTGGTATACGGTTATAAAGTCTTAAACTTTTGGAATGTACAAGTTACCAAGAGTCGCTGCCATAACCGCTTTGATGGTGTGCATACGGTTTTCAGCTTGGTCAAAGTGACGAGCATATTTGCTACGGAACACTTCGTCAGTAACTTCCATTTCTTCTACGCCGAATTTTTCAGCTACATCTTTACCGTAAACAGTATTTGTATCGTGGAAGGCTGGCAAGCAGTGCAAGAAGATCAAGTCTTCGTTATCAGCTTTCTTAATCAAATCCATGTTTACTTGGTAAGGTTTCAAAAGGGCAACACGTTCTGCAAATTTGTCTTCTTCACCCATTGATACCCAAACGTCAGTGTAAAGTACGTCTGCACCTTTCACTGCTTCGTCAGCATCTTCAGTGATTAAGATATGAGCGCCACTTTCTTTTGCAAATCCTTCTGCCAATTCAACGATTTCTTTTTCTGGGAAGAGTTCTTTTGGTGAGAAGATGTGTACGTTCACACCAAGGATAGCACCTGTTACAAGAAGGCTGTTCGCAACGTTGTTACGTCCATCACCACAGTATACAAGTGTCAAACCTTCCAAACGTCCAAAGTTTTCTTGAACTGTCAAGTAGTCTGCAAGCATTTGAGTTGGGTGCCATTCGTCAGTCAAACCATTCCATACTGGAACACCTGAGAATTCAGCCAATTCTTCAACCATACGTTGGCTGAAACCACGGAATTCAATACCGTCAAACATACGTCCAAGAACTTTAGCAGTATCTTCTGTAGATTCTTTTTTACCAAGTTGGATGTCGTTTGCACCTAGGTATTCTGGGTGAGCACCAAGGTCGATAGCTGCTGTTGTGAAGGCAGCACGAGTACGAGTTGAAGTTTTTTCAAACAAAAGCGCAATGTTTTTACCAGCAAGATAGTGGTGTTCAATGTTGCGTTTTTTAAGGTCTTTCAAGTGAGCTGAAAGTCCGATAAGGTATTCTAACTCTGCACGTGTAAAGTCTTTTTCTGCCAAGAAGCTACGTCCTTGGAACACTGAATTTGTCATTCTATTTGTCTCCTATTTTCTTTCTAGTATTGATCAGTAAGAAGGAAGAGCTGATCCCCAAAGACCAGCTCTCGGTCTTCTCTATTAGATTTCTTCACGTTCGAATGGCATTGACATACAACGAGGTCCACCACGACCGCGAACCAATTCACTTCCGCGGATCTT
>CAKPZX010000024.1 GCA_934215455.1 uncultured Streptococcus sp. | reverse complement strand
TTTCTACAGCATTCAGGCGATCGCGAAGAAATCAACACCATTCAATTGCATTTAGCCTCCCTCAACTTTACCTATTCGGAAATGCACCATCCGATCTCAGAACTTTCTGGTGGCCAGCAAGGAAAACTCTTTCTCCTGCAACTAGTACTCACAAGTCCCCAATTTCTACTCTTGGACGAGCCTACTCGCAATTTTTCCCCCACTTCCCAACCAGAAATTCGACGCCTATTCGCAGACTACCCAGGCGGACTAGTCACGGTCTCTCACGACCGGACCTTCCTCAAAGAAGTCTGCCAAAAAATCTATCGCCTGACCGAAAATGGTTTGGTAGTGATAGAGGCTCTCTAACGTAAAAAAGATTGGCCAAAAAACCAATCTTTTAAATTGAAAATGAAGTCCTCTTAGAAACTTTCCTTAGGTGAGAACGGACGTCAGCGAACTTCATAGAAGTTCCATGACTTAGTTTTGAATCTAAGGCTTCAAAACTCCCGAGTGCTTGAAACAATCCTGTTTCAAGCACTTTTCTCACGGCGGAAAGTTTCAATAGAGGATTGGATAATTCTTGATTTGTTAGCTTTGAATGAAAGAACAGTTTGTCAATGTTCTCCAAACTTGGTTTTGACCAATTATTTTATCTAATTTTGTTCTGCCTCTTGTCCCATTTCTTGGGTGCGTTTGTATGCCGCTTCCACTCCAGCAATGATGTCGCCCCGTAAGCCGACTTGTTCCAGGCGATTGACTCCTGCAATAGTAGAGCCACCTGGGCTACAAACTGCATCTCGCAAGCGGGCTGGGTGCTCGCCTGTCTCTAGGACCATTTGACTAGCTCCTTGGAAGGTCTGTGCCGCCACCTGCAAGGCTTGCTCTCGTGTAAGTCCTAATCCTACTCCTGCATCTGCCATGGCTTCAATCATCTGATAGACAAAGGCTGGACCACAGCCTGCGACAGCCGTTGCAGGATCCATCAATTTTTCTTCAATTTCGTATAGGGCCCCTGCTCCTGCTAAGAGCTGGTTGACTTTGGCTACTTGCTGGTCTGTCACTGCTTGGGAGCGGGCCAGACTGATGACACCTTGACCAATGGCCACAGGCGTATTGGGCATGATGCGGATAAGACCCACCTGGTCGTTCTGGATCACGTCAGCCATCTTTTCTAGTTCCAAGCCTGCAGCCATGGAAACTAGCAAGAGATTAGAGCGTTGAGCCAAGATGCCTTGATACTCTTCTAAGAGAGGGCAAATCTGATAGGGTTTGACCCCTAAAAAGATTACTTCAGCCTCTTGAAAGACTTGTTCAAGATCAGATGCCGTTCCCCCATACTGGCTGATAAACTCTTGCACCTTTTGAGGAGAACGATTGACCAAGAGCAGGTCTTGCGCATCCACTTCTTTTGCAACTGCTTTGGCTAGACTAGCCCCCATGTTTCCAAGACCGATAAATGCAACTTTCATTTTTTACCTCACTTGACCATTTCCACTGACGATATATTTGTAACTGGTCATTTCCCGGAGTCCCATGGGTCCACGCGCATGGAGTTTTTGGGTCGAGATCCCCATTTCACAACCTAGTCCAAATTGACCCCCATCTGTAAAGCGTGTAGAAGCATTGACATAAACGGCTGCTGAATCTACTTGCTTGGTGAAATAAGCGGCTGTCTCAGGATTTTCAGTCACAATGGCATCCGAATGATGGGTGCTGTGAGCTTCAATGTGGTCCACCGCTTCCTCGACTCCATCAACGACCTTAACTGCTAAAATATAATCTAAAAATTCGGTATCAAAATCCTGTTCCTGTGCTGCTGTTCCAGAAATGATAGCCTGTGCTTGCTCATCTAGGCGCAACTCAACGGATCTTTCCCGATCATCCACTAAACGCTCTTTGACCAAGGGCAAGAAATCAGACGCGATCGCTCGATCGACCAACAAGACCTCCATGGCATTGCAGACGGATGGGCGGCTTGTCTTGGCATTTTCGATAATGGCGAGTGCTTTCTGGAAATCAGCCTCCTTATCCACATAGACATGGACGATCCCAGTTCCTGTCTCTATCACAGGGACAATGGCATTTTCAACCACCGCTTGGATCAATCCAGCACCACCACGTGGAATAAGCAAATCTAGATAGCCCTTAGCCTTCATCATAGCAAGGCTAGAAGCTCGACTCGTATCTTGGATCAGTTGGAGAAGATCTGGATTGAATCCAGCTTCTTCCAATCCAGCCTTGAGGGCTGTCACGATCGCTTGAGCAGAATGAAAGGCATCCTTCCCAGTACGAAGGACCACTGCATTTCCACTCTTGATGGCAAGCGCTGCAGCATCTGATGTTACATTCGGACGGCTTTCATAAATGATGCCAATAACACCCATAGCGACTCGGACTTTCTGGATTTCAAGGCCATTTTCCAAGACTTCAGTATCCAGCACCTCCCCAATCGGATCTGGCAGGTCGATTAAAGCACGAATTCCTTGTGCCATACCGGCAATCCGCTCTTGATCAAGAAAGAGGCGATCCAGCATGACTTCAGAAATCTTCCCGCGTGCCGCTTCCATATCGATTTGATTGGCTGCTAAAATGGCTTCCGTCGCTTTCAAAAGTTGGCTAGCCATGGCTTCCAGGGCTTGATTTTTAAGAGCTGTACTGGCTGTATTGATACTTTTCTTAGCTGATCTCGCTAAGGCTAATTGTTCTTGTGTTGTTCCCATACGTTTTCCTCTAGAATTCTGTAAAGAGTAGGTCAATCTCAGGAGTTACCGAGATCCAGTCATCCCGGTGGATAAGGATTCCCTTAGCTTTTTTAGATTGGAGTAGATCGCGCACAGCTGATTGGCCGAGACGGACCTTGCCTTTTCCGAGTAATTGACCAGTCTCTTGATGATAGACTCTGACAATGTCGTGATAAGAAAAATCGCCTTCTGCCTTGGTCACGCCAGAAATCAATAAACTCTTTCCATGATCCAACAGGGCTTCCGCTGCTCCAGCATCCACCCAAACGGCACCTTTGCTTTCTGCATAAAAGGCTAACCATTGCTTCTGGGTTTTTAAGCCCTTATCCTCTGCAAGGAAGTAACTGCCATCCGCTTGCTCTTCTGCTGCTTCAATCAAGGCATCAGACTTGAGAGACGAGCAAATATAGACAGGAACCCCTGACTCGGTCGCAAGGGTCGCTGCCTTGAGTTTGGTCAGCATGCCACCCGTTCCGTTGCTACTGCCAGCACCACCCGCCATCTCGATCATCTCGCGGGAAATGTGTTCGATTCGATCCAAGCGTTTAGCTGTTGGATCCTGAGAAGGATTAGCTGTATAGAGACCATCGACATCTGTTAATAGTACCAAAAGATCCGCTTGAACCATGGCTGCAACCTGCGCACTCAAGGTATCATTGTCACCAACTTTTAACTCGGCAATCGAGACCGTATCGTTTTCATTGATGATTGGAATGGCCCCACGATTGAGCAGGACAGAAAGGGCCTGGTGGGCATTCTTATAACGGCGCTGATCCGCAAAGTCATCCTGGGTCAACAAAATCTGCGCAGAAACAATGTTGCGTAAGAGCAGGTTGGCTGTATATTCTTCCATCAGTAAGCCTTGCCCAACTGCCGCAGAGGCTTGCTTGTCTGCCACCTTGGTCGGACGTTTCTTAAAACCAAGAGCACCAAATCCGGCAGCAACCGCCCCTGATGAGACCAAGATCAACTCATGGCCCGATTCGTGTAAGAGAGCCAACTGCTGCGTAATGACCTTGACCTTCTGTCTGGAGAGACTCCCATCGGGATTGGTCAAAGACGAGGTCCCTACTTTAAAGACGATTCGTTTTGCTTTCATCGCTATGATTCTTTCTAATACTATTTATTTCGTATCTAATGAAAGTGACTGAATCTCCATTCAGCCATCTTCACTATCCTTTTCGAAGGTCTTCCAGCGTTTTCTCAAAGATCTCTGGTACTTCTGCTGTAAATTCCAAGGTCTCGCCTGTACGGGGGTGGGTAAAGCCGAGTGTCCGTGCATGAAGAAACTGTCCTTGTCCTTTAAGTGTCTTCTTAGGACCATAAGCGGGATCTCCAGCCACGGGATGGCCAATATAGGCCATGTGCACCCGAATTTGGTGGGTCCGACCAGTCTCCAGTTGCAACTCTACCAAGGTGTAATTCCCAAAACGTTCCAAAACTTGAAAACGGGTCACTGCAGGTTTTCCTTTAGCCGTCACCGCCTGTTTTTTCCGGTCCTTTTCACTGCGACCAATTGGGGCTTCGATCATGCCTCGATCGTTGGGAAGGTTGCCATGAACAATGGCCCAATACTTCCGGAGTGATTTTTTGTCTTTGAGTTCCTCTGCTAAGGCGACGTGAGCTTGGTCATTTTTTGCGACCATCAAGAGGCCTGACGTGTCTTTATCGATCCGATGCACGATCCCTGGACGCAATTCTCCATTGATCCCTGAAAGGTCCTTGACATGGTATAACAGCGCATTGACCAAGGTCCCACTGGTATGACCCGCACTTGGGTGAACAACCATGCCTTGAGGTTTATTAACCACCACAACATCCTGGTCCTCATAAACGATGTCTAAGGATAGATCTTCTGCTTCATAGCTGACCTCTTCCACTTCTGGGACTTCATATTGGATGACATCCCCTTCTTTGACCGTGTACTTGGCTTTTTTCACAGTCCCATTGACCAGAACTTTTCCTTCTTTGATCTGCTCATTGGCCACAGCTCGTGACAAGGGAGTCAAATCCGCCAAAGCCTTATCCAGTCGCGCACCGGCTACTTCGATTTTAATTTCCATGCGTTTCCTCTTTCAACATCAGGATCAGGAGCAAGAAAACTCCAACTGTCAAATAACTATCTGCTACATTAAAAATGGCAAAATTCATAAAATCCAGGTGGAACATATCGACCACGAAACCCTGACGTAGGCGATCGATAAAATTCCCCAACCCACCTGAAATGACTAAGGTCAAACCTGTCACCATCCAAAGCGACCCCTTGAGGTGCTTATAGAGATAGTAAAAGGCCCCTACCATCACTACTAGAGTGATGAGGGTAAAGAACCATTGCTGATTTTCAAGAAGCGAAAAAGCTGCACCTGTGTTTTGAAGATAGGTCAGGCTGACCACATGGGGAATAAAAGACTTGACGACACCCAGTGGAATGTTCTTCACCACATACCATTTAACCAGCTGATCCAGTAGGACCAATAGGACGATCGCTACCGGGACCATTGTTTTTCTCTTCATTTCTTACCTCTTTTGATCAAAATATTCTACCATGACCTCGACAAACTTCTCTGCTACAGGAGAGAGATCCATCTCTTCGCGTTTGACATAGACCATTTTATTGTCCAGGTTGTCTTCCAAAGGAATCACGGTAATGCCATTCACGGACTGGCTATCCAAAAAGCCTGATCCCGTCGCATAAGCATCCGTCCGCTCCAAGATTCCATTCAAAGTAGCCCGGTCGGTCACATTGAACATTTGTGAGCTCGAGCTGGTATCGACAAAGTTCTCTGAATAATAGAGGTACTCATCTTTTTCTTGGGTAAAACGAACAGTTGGCAACTGAGCTAGATCTTCCATGACCAGTTTTTTCTTCTTAGCCAAAGGATGTCCTTTGCGAAGGTAAATATGAGTCTGAAAAGGAATCAAATCCACCACTTCAAGCCCTAATTTATCAACCCGTTGCATAATCCCCTTGGTATTTTGACGGTTGAGATAAATAATCCCCAACTCACTATGTCCTTGAGCCACTTCGTCCAAAATTTGAACCGTCGTTGATTCAAAGATGCGGAAGTTTTTATTTTCCGGATAGCGGATCGAAAATTCCGTCATCAAAGGTGGTAAGAAGTCATAGTGCTGACTAGAAATAGAGAATTCTTTCTTCTCTTCTTCGGGACTGGCATATTGATTTTGAAAAATATCAAAACCTTTGACCACATCCTGCGCTTTTTCATAAAATTCCATTCCCCGACGGGTCAAAAAAGTCCCAGAACTGGTTCGACGAAAAATCTTAAACCCCAGTTCCTTTTCCAGATCTCTGACGGAGATGGACAAGCTAGGCTGACTCACATACATTTTTTCAGCAGCCTCACGAAAAGTACCACTGTTGGCAATCGCCACTACATATCGTAATTGTTGTATATTCATTCTATTTTCCTTATTACAGTATCGATCTATTATACCATAAATTAGGGGCTGAAAGAAGAGATCCGTTTAAGAGACCCTCTTCTAGTAAAATAAAAAGCTGGAACTAAAACAGTTCCAGTTGATACTTATTCAATCACTTGGCTTTCGGCTACTTTCTTGTACCAATGAGCAGATTTCTTAGGATAGCGCTCTTGGGTTTCAAAGTCTACATAGAAGAGACCATAGCGTTTTTCATAACCATTAGACCATGAGAAGACATCCATGAGTGACCAAATGAAGTATCCTTTGACGTTTGCACCATCGGCAATCGCATCAGACAATACTTCCAAATGTTGTTTCACATAATCGATACGGCCATCATCGTAAACAGTGTTGTCCACAAATTCATCTTTGTATCCAAGTCCGTTTTCAGTGATGTAGATCTTCTTGTAGTTTGGATAATCTTTCTTGACACGCATGATTTGGTCATACAAACCTTGAGGGTAGATGATCCAGTCCCAATCCGTCCGAGGGACATAGTCAGGAGCCACACGACGTCCAACACCTTTGATTTGGTATTTAGAGCTTCCTTTTTCACCTTTACCGTTGTGGATGATTTCAGTTTCACCATCAAAGGCTTCCATCCAGTCACTCATGTAGTAGTTAATTCCAAGGAAATCGTTCAAATCTTTAGCTGCCTCAAGCACTGCAAAGTCTTCCTCACGAAGATCCAAGCTACCACCATTTACTAATAAGATGTGGTTTACCCCTTCCATGGTTTCATCTGAGTAGTGTCCAAGGTAAGTCGCATCCAAGATAAATTTGTTGTGGATGATATCTTCCAACTCAGCAGCACGAACGTCTGCAGGATTTTTAGGATCCAAAGGATACTTAGTTGGAAGGGCGTGAACAACCCCAATTTCACCTGTATAGCCTTTGTCTTTGTACAATTTCACAGCACGTGCATGAGAAACCATCATATTGTGGTGAGATTGGAAGACTTTGGCAAGGTCATATTGAATACCTGGTGGGAATTTACCTACCAAGTATTGACCATCACCGATTGGGCCAATTTCATTGAAGGTTGTCCAGTAGTTGACTTCTGGGAACTCTTCAAAACAGAAGGCGGCATAATCTACAAAGTGTTCGATGTTTTCACGATTCAAGAAGTCTCCGTTTGAGTGAAGAGCTTCAGGTGTATCAAAGTGGTGAAGAGTTACAAATGGTTCTACATGACGTTTATGACATTCTGCAAATAACTTATGATAGAATTCTACCCCTTTTGGATTGACTTCACCATAGCCAGTTGGGAAAATACGTGACCAAGCAATAGAAATACGGATTCCGTTTACGCCATATTCTTCAGCCAACTGTAGGTCTATTGGATATTTATGGTAGAAATCACTCGCTGGTTCAGCAGTATACCAATAGTTATCTGCTAGGTATTTGTCCCAAGCAACAGGACCTTTTCCATCTATATGTGTAGCACCTTCTGCCTGATAAGCTGCTGTTGCGCCACCGAAAATAAAATCTTTAGGTAATGTTTTTGACATAAGTTTCCCCTTCTCAATCATAAAATAAAAACAAAGCAAGATGAAGAGGAGTCAGTGAGCAATCCTTCTCCATCTCACTTCAATCAACAGTAAATCTATTTATTATTGAAATTGTTCTTGAACGAATGCAATAGCGCCTTTACCATCACGAGTCAACTTGATGTATTGAGCTCCTTCAGTCTTAGCCAATTTGATTCCAAGTTTATCTGTTTCAGCCTTCATATCTTCATAGTTTGAAGCTACTTGAGGAGCAAGGATAACAAGGTCAAATTCTGGCAACATTTCACGGTGAGCACCGTAGCCACCAGCAGCAGCCTTCACAGGAACATTGTATTCTGCAGCAGCTTTGTTCAAAGCGTTGGCAAGAAGTCCACTAGTTCCACCACCTGCACAAAGGACCAATACGTTTGTTTCTTTTGTGATATTGTTTTGAACTGGTTCGCCTTCAACACCAGCTTTTTCAAGAATAGCATCTGCTTTAGCAGTGTTAAAGTTTGCAGCAACTTTTTCTTTCAAGCTATCGTTTGATTTACCTGAACGTTCTTCTTCAAGAATTTGTTCATCATAAACTTTAACGAATGGGTAGTAAATGATCACGTCAACTACTACTAATAGCGCAGCAAGGATGAATGAAAGTACTTGGAAGTTCGTACCAAGAACAATACCAAGGGGTCCTGGAGTTACCCATGGAAGGTTAGCAGAGAATGAGTTCATTCCCAAGGTATCAACGAAGAATTTGAAGATCCACACGTTTGCAATTGGAGCAAAGATAAATGGAACAAAGAAGATTGGGTTCAATACAATTGGAGCACCGAACAAGAGTGGTTCGTTTACACCGAAGAATGTAGGAACAACAGATGCACGTCCGATTGCACGGTTACGCTCTGATTTACACAACCACATGAAGAGGAATGGAACAATCAAGGTTGCACCAGTACCACCCATGGTAACGATAAACATTTGAGTACCAGATGTGATAACTTTATCGGCATGTTGTCCAGCTTGAATCAAATGCAAGTTGTTATCAATATTTGCGTAAGTAATTGCAGCGATTGCTGGTTCTACGATTGAAGGACCATGGATACCTACAAACCAGAAGAAGGCATAAGCACCAAAGATGAAAGTAATACCAAGGTATCCGTCTGCAGCTGAGAATAGTGGGGCAAGAAGAGTACCAATTGATTCAGCAACTGTTACATGAAGGCTTGCTTTCACAACTAATTCAAGTGTATACAAGAGTACAACTGACAATGTAAATGGAATCAAGTCTTTAAATACTTGTGAAATATTTGGTGGAACCTCGTCCGGCATGCGGATAGTCACATTGTTTTTCACACAGACTTTGTAAACATTAACAGTAACGAATGCAGCAATAAAGGCTGTTAGCAACCCCTTTGTCCCCATGAATGCTGTTAAGAATCCACCTTCTTTAGCAGGTTCGGCAGCCATGAGCAAGAATCCAACCATAGAAGCTAACATTGTAGAAATGAAGTTGATTTGGTTGGTTGCTGGAAGGTCGCGGTTCATTGAATCAGTCAAAGCCTTAGCCGTTGTACCACCAACGAAGAAGGCCAAGATGCCCATAGAATAGTTATATGGAGTCATCAAGAGTGTTTCAATATCTTTAGACCAGTGGAATCCCCAAGCATTTGGCACATACGCAATTAGGATGAAGATAGATGAGAATAAGATTACAGGCATCCCTGCAATGAAACCATCACGAATCGCTCGCAAATATTTATTACGAGAAATCTTTTCAAAGAAAGGTTTCCCTTTTTCAATCAGTTCAATTAATTTATTCATTATTTCGCTCCTCTTTTATATAGTTCAATCAGATGGTGAATCACGTCTTTTAATAAGATCGTTGTCATGAGATGGTCTTGACCATGCATCATGGTGATGCAATAAGGGATTTCTTCTCCTGCAGCTTCTTGCGCTAACATGGTCGTTTGAGATTTGTGAGCCTCAGCGATACAGGACCCTGCTTCTTCTACTAAGGATTCTGCTTTAGCAAAATCGCTAGCTTCAGCAGCTTTTAAGGCTTCCATTAATTTTGATCGAGCGTCACCGGCATAAGCGACAATTTCAAACCCAAGTAGTTGGACTTCTTCTTTATTCATGTTGGTTCCTCCTTATGATAACCTTTTTAAAAATTTTATAATAGACGTTGAATATGCAAGGCTAAATAGACTTTTTCATTAGGAGATAACTCGGCTCCAGTCTGTTCAGCGATGGTTTGGTAGATCTGATGACTAATCTCATAAGCCTTTGGATAGCTTAACTGGATCAGTTGTTCCATCTCGCTCAATCCTTCAGGATCCTCTCTTCCCTTATCTAGAGAGTCAAGGAAATAATTGAGATGGATCATAAAGCGATCGTAGAAATGACTGTTCTCTTCTTTTCGTTTCAATCCATTTTGAGCTAGTTTTTCCTCTACTGCTTTCAAAATCGCTTGGCGATCTTGGACCTCAGGATCCTGCTCATGAATCATTTCTCCTTGTGCATTGATGAAGTGATAAGCGATGCGGTTCACTTCGTCATCGGGAAATTGATCCAAGAGACGGTTTCGAAAGATTTCAATCGCTTCCTTTGCGATTTTATAAGGAATCGGATGCATAGCAGACGCATCAGGTAGATCACTGTGTTTGTATCTTCCCTGTTGAACTGCCTGGTAAGAACAGAAAATGTGATCTGTTAGTGTCACATAGATATATTCTTGAACAGGATAGGCATATTTCTTAGACAAGGTATCAATCACTTCATAAGTGGTTGTAATGAAATCAAGAGGAACATCCTTTAGAAGGGCCATAAAGTTTTCTCTTGATTCATCCGTGTTTAAACGAAATACTTTTTCGACCTTATCATCAGCTACCAGATCATGTTTCTTTTTCCCAAAAGCAATCCCACTCCCAACAACAATTAACTCTTGTTGAAGCTCATTTTGAACCAAAGCAACATTATTGTTCATTGGATGGATAATACGATACATGATGCTCTCCTTTGTAAAATTTGTTAAAAGCAAATAAAAATGACCACGAAGCAACTGAAAAAACTAGCCTATGCTAATCATTCAATCTACTTGTGGTCACGCCTAATCTAACTTAGTAACGCTCACTGCTATTTAACTTATGAACTTATTCTATCATAAGTTTTTTATTTTGTAAACCCTTACAGCGAAAATTTTTAAACATTTTTTATAAAAAATAAACAAAGCCTAAAAATAATGAAGAACATTAGAAGGAATTTCTTCCTTCCAATGTTCTAAATGTTGCTTTAGGAGGCAATAACGATTTATTTCTTACACGCGTTCTGTCCAAGGTGTTGCCACTTTAGCCAAGACCGCATTCAATTCTTCAATATTTTGACGACCTTCTGTACGAAGCCATTCACGAGCAGCTACTTCTCCATCTTTGATGTAAGCTTCTACTGAACCTGCCCATGTCGCACGTCCACAAAGAACACCGTTGAAGTTAGCACCTGATGCATGAGCAAATTCCAAAGTTTCTTGGAAGAGTTTTGCTGATACACCAGCACTGAGGTAGATGTATGGAAGGTTGGTTGCTTCTTCTTGTTCTTTAAAGAAAGCAGCCGCTTCTTCACGACTATAGACAACTTCACCTTCTCCAAATCCTTCCACGTAGTTGACATTGACGGGAACTTCTACTTTCAATACATCGATATTGAAACGAGGATCTGAGAAGACTTTCATAGCTTCAATAACCTTACGAGGTTTCACTTTTGCATATTCAGCAGAGGTTGCATCTGCAATTCCTTCGTCATAAGCCAAGATTTCAAGGAAGAATGGAATGTCTTCTGCCACACATTCTGAACCGATGCGTTCGATATAAGCTTGTTTTTCTTGGTTAAGTTCTTCTGCACTATCTACATCATAGTAGAGCAAGAATTTCACAGCATCAGCACCTTGTTCTTTGATGCGTTTTGCTGACCAAAGGTTCAAGCAGTCAGGCAAGCGTTTGGTGCTAGATGTATCGTAACCTGTCTTTTCGTATGCAAGCAAGAGACCAGCATCTTTGTCCAAGGCTTTCGTAGCAGGCAAACCATATTCTGGGTCCAACAACATTGATGAAGCATATTTTGTCAATTCATCTGCTACAAGAACTTTCAATTCTTCCATTTGTGCTACAGTTGGCTCAGTGTCTTGGTATTTGGCCATCAAGCGTTTCAAAGCCCCACGTTGGTCGAAGGCCAAAGCTGAAATAACACCGTCTTTTGTACTAAGACGTTCCAAATAGTTGCGTTTTTGTTCTGTTAATACCATTTTATACCTCTTTTACGATTAATTGTTGATACAAGGCATCATAGTGCCCCATGTTGACATGTCCTGTTTGTGCTTCTTGCGCATTTAACATTCCAAGCACATTTGCTTTCTTGAGCAAGTCTGCGTCACTCTCATGATGATAGAGACCAGATGCAATCCCTGCAACAGTCGAATCACCAGATCCGACTGGATTGACGACATCAATCTTAGGAATATCTACCTTATAGAAGACATCGCCGTGCTTTGCAAAAGCGCCATTTGCTCCAAGAGAGACAATCACCCATTCGATGCCATCAAAGAGAGCATCCTGAAGAACTTCTTTTAAGTCTTCCACATTCTTACTCACTTCTTTCCCTAACAATTGAGACAACTCTTCATTGTTGGGTTTAATGACTGTAGGCTTGACATCTGCTTGAATGGCAGCTTCTAAAGAAGCCCCCGAGCAATCGAGTACGACTGGTTTTCCAGCTTCCCTCGCAATCTTGACCAGGCTAGCATAATAATCCACTGGTAAACCAGCAGGAAGACTACCTGAGATCGCAACCACTTCCACTTGATCGATCAAGTGACGATAATGTTGAAGGAAACCTTGCCCTTCTTTCTCAGAAATGGTTGGACCTTTTTCTAAGATTTCTGTTTGCTTGCCTTCGTGAAGGATGGCGATACAATTACGTGTATCACCAGCAATCTCAAAGAAACGTTCCTCTATTCCATCTCCTAAATGATCGAGAATGAATTGGCCCGTTCGACCACCAAGTAGGCCGGTCGCTGCCACTGGATCCTTGATCTCAGAAAGTACACGGGTGACATTGAGACCCTTCCCACCAGCTGTCTTACTCACCTCAGCTACTCGATTGACTGTATCCAACTGGAGTACATCCAAAGGATAAGAGATATCAATCGAAGGGTTCATCGTGACCGTTAATATCATATGTCACCTCTTAGTCGTGGTATTCACCACGGTCCCATTTTTCAAGGAATTCTGTAAAGAAATCAGCATCCGCTTGATGGGCATTATGGGTTTCCACATGTTGGATCTTAGCGATCAATTTTTTATTTTCTTCAGTTGGTTTGTATTCAGCGTGAATAAATGCTTCAATGATATCGCACATGAGCAATTCACCAGTGATTTTACCACCAAAACCGATCACATTCGCGTTCAATTCTTCCTTAGCATAAAGAGCAGTTGTCATATCGCGTACCAAGGCAGAACGGATACCAGGTACTTTGTTAACAGCATTGTTGATCCCAACACCTGTACCACAGATACAAACACCAAGATCTGCTTGGCCACTTGCTACGGCTTCACCGACTTTCTTACCAAAGATTGGATAGTGGGTACGTGTATGGTCATAAGTTCCAAAGTCGAGCACTTCATATCCTTTTGATTTCAAAAAATCAGAAACAGCCATTTTTTCATTTGTCACAATGTGATCACAACCAATTGCAATTCTCATTTGAATTCTCCTCTCATTAGCACATCTTATTCAACATATCGACACGGATTTGGTGACGGCCACCGTCGTATTTACCATTGACGAAGCCTTTGGCAATGTTCTTGGCCAATTCATCCCCAACAATTTCAGCACCCATGGTAATCATTCGAGAATTGTTGTGTCCACGTGTCATATAAGCAGAACGTTCATCTGAAACTTCTGCTGCTACCATTCCTTTGATTTTAGTTGCAACCATAAATGGACCTGCTCCGTAAGCATCAATCACGATTCCAAGATTTTGATCGTTTTTGTTCACTTCACTGGCAACTGCAAGTGTCACATCTACAAAATCTTGACCTTCAGCAGTTACATCCACAACATCGAAGTTTTCTTTTATAAGAAACTCTTTCACGAGATCTTTTAATCTTAATCCTGCAGCATCTGCACCAATTACAATAGACATGTCCTGTCCTCCTTTTGTTTGTTTCAGCAAATATTCCTGTTGTTAAATTTTCACAAAGAAACATTTTCTTACTTTTGATATTATATTACACCTATTTTGAACGAAAGTCAACATTAAATTGTTTATTTTCGAACATTTTTTTAAAATAAAAACACCATATCCACAACAGATATGGTGTCAGTTTTCAAACTACATATGACGATTATTTTGCATTTGCAGCATATTCTTCGTTACGTTTGATCATTTGTTTTCTGTACCAAGCGAAGATTCCGATATAGAATGCCAAGAAGACAACTACACCAAGGATAGCTTTGATATCACCAGTTGTTGCGTTACCGATTGTCCAACCGAGCAATTTTTCAACTGGTCCTTCAAGAGTTGAGTGAGTGATCAATTGAGTAGAAGCTACTCCTTTAGGGAAGGCATCAACACTCTTAGCCAATTGAGTTGCAAATGGTGCAATCAATGTACCTGAAAGAAGGAAGAGTGGCAAGAGAAGGCTTCCGAAGATGATCATACGGATCAATTTACCGCGTGTTACAACCAACAAGGCTGGAGTTACACCCATAGCGATGATACCAGCGAGTGGCAAGATACCATTTCCGACTTTAGAAAGAAGCACTGCTTCGATCAACATGATTGGTGCAAGTACGTTCGCACAAGCCCAGATTTCAGCACGACCAGCGATAAATGGCCAGTCCAAACCGATGTTGAATTTACGTCCTTGAAGACGTTTAGTAGCAACGTTTGTAATACCTTGTGACAATGGTTCTACCGCTGCGATGAACCAAGAACCGATCAATGAGAACAATTCCAAGCAGACACCGGCAGTCAAACCAAGGCTCAACCAACCTTTAATAACCAATTCCCATTTGTCAGCATCTTGCACACCAGCAACTGGATGTGGAGTACCCATGATACCGATGACGATACCAAGAAGGAAACCGATAAAGAATTTAGATCCCCAGAAACCGATCTTCTTGTTCAATTTAGCTGCGTCGAAGTCGTATTTATCAAGACCTGGGAAGAACTTGTCAAAGATTTTATCCAAGACCATGATGATTGGGTTCATCATGTAGTTCATGTGAGTAGATGTCATAGGTGATGAACTTGGTGCATTCAAAAGATCATCAAATGTTGGTTTCATCAAGTCTGAGTTGATGATTTTCATAATCCCTACAAGAACAACTGCAAGAGTTGCCAAGAAGAGTGACAAACCTTGGCTGACACCGTTGTTGTCTGCATACCATTT
Organism: uncultured Streptococcus sp.; assembly: GCA_934215455.1. GTDB lineage: Bacteria > Bacillota > Bacilli > Lactobacillales > Streptococcaceae > Streptococcus. Next base: position 10,519 of record CAKPZX010000024.1, on the reverse strand, counting down.
GATCAAAAGACCAGTGATAGACAAGTGCCAGATATCGAAGATATCGACGTCAAGTGTATCTGTTTTCTTGATCGCAAGCATGATAACGTTGACGATCAACATAATCAACAAGAAGTAAAGTGTCCAGGCAGACCCCCAAGTAATGGTCGCAAGAGGCGCCCAACCAACGTCAGTGATATTCAATTGAATACCTGTGTTCTCAACGAATTTTGCAAGCGACGCTGAGAAAGCTCCATTCAACATACCGATGATGGCACCGATACCAGTAAGGGCGATGGCAAGTTTAATACCACCTTCAAGGGCTTTAGAGAATTTCACTCCAAACAAGAGAGCCAATAAAGTCAAGACGATCAACATGATGATCGGAGCACCCATGTCTAGGATGGGTTTGAAAAACTTATTGGCAAAATCAATAATGCCATTCATAATAAATCCTCCCGATTTATAATTTTTTTGTATTTTACGGCATAAAGTGTTCCCAATTTTATCATTGGATAACGCTTACAAACTGTTTTAAAAAAATATTAACTTAATCCATGTTCTTTAATGGCAGCTTCGATGTTATCAAAGACTGGCGCACTCATCGCTGGAATACGGAATAAAATTGGTCCTGCTTCTACCACTGGAATACCAGGATCGAATCCCAAATCAGTTGCAGCAATTGGAGTAAAGATATCATAACCTGAAATCAAATCTTCATTGACGTCTTTGACCATGACAGCGTCACAACGCACATCATAACCACGGTTTGACAACTCTTCTTCCAAGGCACTCTTAATTTGGTGGCTAGAGTTAACACCTGCACCACAGGCAGCTAAAATTTTAATCATTTGGATGTCCTCCATTATAAATATTTACGAATGTTTTAGGAAATAGTTTCCGTTATGTATTGATAAAGCTTATCTTCACTATCTAATTTTGATAGAGCTTCGAGATTTCCATTGGATGTAAAGAAATCCATCAGCTGAGCCAAAATATTGGTTTGGCTAGAGCTTGAATTGTTGATAATGAAGAATAAAAGTGAAACTTGAACTTCCTTATCTGGAGCAATCATATTATGGAAAGTTACGGGTTGATCCAAACGAACCACGACCACATTCTCAGTGAGATTATGGACAATATCTGTGTGCGGGATCGCCACATTTGGTAAGTCCTTACCAAGAAATTCCATGTCTAATCCAGTCGGAAAAGACTTTTCACGCTCAATCAAAGCGGAACGATAGGTTGGTGTCACAATCTGTCGCTCTTCCAATAAGCTTGCTACCTGCTCAAAGAGATCTGTTTGATCCTTGGCATGTAGGCAAAATACAAGATCTTTGTTAAAGAGTTGATTTAATCCCATTGTTGCCACCTCCTTATCTAACTATTTATTTTATGGTTAGAGTATATCACTATATTGATTGATTGTCAATCATTTTTTGTCGTATTTTGTTTATTTTTGTTTATATCTCTCTTTAAAGCGCTTCCTAATCGTCATTTTCTAACATTATTAAAAAAGTAAAAAGTTAGAGTGGGACAGAAATCGGTAATTCGTTAGAATTCGATTTCGTCGTCCCACCTCCGCAAAGTTGAGTAGGGCTGTAAAAGCTGATGAAATCAGCGTAGTAGAGCCCACTCAACCACTGCGTCTTGCTCGATAATCCAAAAATAATTGAGAGGCTAGGACTTTTGTCCCAGCCTCACTTTGTTTTATATGATTTTCGTATAAAAGCCATATTTGTCTTTGATCTTTTTAGGAATGCTATCATCGGTAATAATGGCATTTAGATCTTCTACACGATAGAAACTATAGAAAGAATAGCTATCAAACTTGCTGTTATCAGCAACCACATATTTCTCAATCGCATTGTTTAGAATAATAGCATTGCCATTTCCTTCTTCTTCATTGGCTGTGGAGACACTATGCCCATCGATCCCATTGACCCCGATGAAGGCTTTAGAAACCTTGATTTCTTTCAAGAGTTTATTGGCAAATTGACCGACAAATGTTTGCGTCTTCACCCGGTAACGACCACCAACTAAGATCAGGTCATAATTTGGAAAATCCTTGAGCTTCTCAAAAATAGGGAGGGAGTTGGTGACGATGCTAATTTCTTTCCCTTCCAAATAATCTCCGATAAAGTCTGTTGTTGTACCAGAGCCAATAAAAACGGTATCCCCATTTTCGATCAAGTCTGCACATTTTTTGGCAATGGTTCGTTTCTCATCAATATTAATCAGATTTTTTTCACTGTGAGAAGCTTCTAATAAGCTATCTTTGACTTTTTTGTGGGCCCCACCATGTACACGAACTAAAAGACCTTGTTTTTCAAGATCGATCAGATCGCGACGAATGGTCATGTCTGTCACCCCAAAGAGTTCCTTGAGTTCTTTGACTGATACCACACTTTTTCGATCCAGTTCCTGAAGAATTTCAACATGTCTGCTATCTTTCATGGTACTACTTCCATTCCTACTATATTTGTCTCTATTATACTACATTTTTCAAAAAACACAAATTCAAACATTATATTAACAAGAGTAAACATGATATTTTTAAATAAATAAAAGAAAAAAAGCCTTCCGTCAATCCGGAAAGCTTTGATTTATGCTATTTCTAGCTTCCTCACCTTTGGATCAAGGCTCGGGATAAAAAGGTTAAGGAAACCTTTTTATTTTGCGATTGGGTAAACAGAAACTTGTTTTTTATCGCGACCTTTACGTTCGAAGCGTACTACGCCTTCAACTTTTGCGAACAAAGTATCGTCTCCACCACGTCCAACGTTCACACCTGGGTAGATGTGAGTACCGCGTTGACGGTAAAGGATAGATCCACCTGTTACAGTTTGTCCATCAGCTGCTTTAGCTCCAAGACGTTTTGCTTGTGAATCACGTCCGTTTGATGTAGAACCTCCACCTTTTTTGTGGGCGAAAAGTTGCAAGTTAGCAAGATTCAATTTCAACATAATTGTTTTCCTCCATGTTAGTTTTCTGTGATAACTCTTGTTTGGACGAACTCTGATGAGTTCTCCGATAAGTTTGCCATCCCTAAGAAAAATGATTCAAAGAATAGTTGGGTCATTTCTCTTTGATGTGGTGGAATATCCGTCGGGATCGTCACCCGAAGGAAGCCACCTTCTTCTTCGTTTAATTCTAGATCCGGTTCGTAGCCTGCAAATTTCTCAACAGAGTTGACAAAGTTAATGGCTAGAGTCGAAACCGATGCACACACGACATCAAAGCCGTATTCACCGCTTCCAGCGTGCCCTGTGATTTCTGCACTCCTCAGCTCGCCATCTTCGGCTCGTTCAAAGACTGCTTGTATCATGTGTTCTCCTAAAAATTAAGCGTTAATAGCGTTGATGACAACTTTAGTGTAAGGTTGACGGTGACCTTGTTTACGGTGGCTACCTTTTTTAGGTTTGTACTTGTAAGTAACAACTTTCTTTTGTTTTCCTTGTTTTTCAACAGTTCCAACAACAGTAGCTCCTGAAACAAGTGGAGTTCCGACAACAGTGTTTTCACCACCAACAAGAACAACTTCGTTAAATGTAACTTCTTGACCAGCTTCAACGTTCAATTTTTCAACGTAGACTGCTTGACCAACTTCAACTTTAACTTGTTTTCCGCCAGTTTTAATGATTGCGTATGTGCTCATTATGCACCTCCTATGTATTTTTGGGTTTCCCCGTATTTTTGTGAAGACTCGCCTAGCATCGTGGGACGAACCACTTACTCTCATGAAAATGAGCGACGATGATCGAGCGGTTGCACAGGCATGTGCATAGTCAACTCTCTTAGTATATCACTTCTATCAGACAAAGACAAGTATTTTTGCGCTTTGAAAACGAATTTCTTTTATAAAATGGATTATTTTGTATTTTTTATGTTAAGATCACTTGTCAGTCCGACTTCTTCATCTACTTATCCTTAAATTTAAAGTCATTGAAACTCATTTTAGCTTTTGAAGAATCGTTCATGCCCTTCATTTTTTCTTCTTGTTCCTTGGTGATTTTGATAGGAATGGCTGCAGCCGTATTGGGTTTCAATACACCAGATTCGTTGATTTCATAGTCAACTGTGACATCTTTGAAAAGTGGCTCCCCATCATATTCCAAATTCAAGACAAAGGATCCATTACGATCGATGGTTGTGGTGGTACGATTCACGATAAAGAACAAGGCGAAGCGATTTTCCTCATTTCCAAAGGTATAGCCTGGGAAAAAGACAAATAATTTTCCAGCTTCTCCAAGCGTTGGATGTTCCTTGATAAATTTCTCAGATGCTTCCAAGACTTCGTTGTCCTGATCTTTGTACTGGTCGGCTCTGACAAATGTGAGCGGTTCTTTTTTACTGCTGGTTGACTGGCTGGTCTTTTCTTCTTTTTTCGGTCCAGTAAATGATACTTTGACACAGCCTGTCAACAGAAGCAAACTTGTCATTAAAACGATAATTTTTTTCATCTTGTCTCCTTTAAGTTGGTTAGAAAAAGAGGCTGGATACCCCCAGTCTCTCCTATAGCAAATCCTCAATCAGGTCATCGACCTCATCTTTTTCTGCTTTTGGTGTAATCTCTGTTACGATGATGCCTGCTACAGCACGCTCCACCAAAGCTTCCACATCCATACGTTGCTCATACTGCTCCGCATTTTTGAGTTTCGGATTCGTCTTTGGACGATCCGGTGCAAAGATGGTACAACAATCTTCGAATGGCTGGATAGAGATTTCAAAGGTATCAATGGCTTGGGCAATATCGATGATTTCCAATTTGTCCATGGTCACTACTGGACGGATAACCGGCGTATTGGTCACTGCATTGATGGCCTGCATACTCTCTAAGGTTTGGCTAGCCACTTGTCCCAAGCTTTCACCATTGATAATCACCAAACCACCGCGAACCTCGCGAATACGGTCTGTAATGCGCATCATAAAGCGACGGGTCAAAGTCATGAGGTAAGCTTCTGGCGCTTTTGCCTTGATTTCCTCTTGGATCTCTGTGAAGGGCACCTCGATAAATTGGATATTGCCCCCAAACTTGGTCAACTTCCGTGTTAAATCATGGGCTTTTTTAAGAGCACCTGGGCTGGTATAAGGCGGGCTAGCAAAGTGAACCGCCTCGATATCTACTCCACGCTTCAAGGCTAGGTAACCAGCTACTGGAGAGTCGATCCCACCAGAAAGCATGAGCATGCCCTTGCCGGATGTACCAACTGGAAGGCCACCTGCTCCTTTAATGGTTTCATAAGAAATATAGGCTGCTTCTTCTCGAATTTCAACTTGCAAGTTGATATCTGGTTTTTTCATCTGAGCTTGGATGGTTGGGATAGCTTCAAAGACCGCACCACCCAAGGTTTGGTTGAGCTCGCGACTATCGAGTTCAAAGGTATGGTCACTGCGTTTACTTGAGATTTTAAAGGTCAATCCATCCTTGTAAATCTCCTTCATGATCTCTTGCACCGCCATTTTTAAGGCCGGAACAGATTTTTCAATCTTGTAAACAGGTGAAAAATTTTGGATTCCAAAAACCTGCTTGAGGGATTCTGCTACTGGCTCATAATCCGTCCCATGCAGATAAGCATGGGCCCGATCACGGTCGGCTGTCACTTTGACAGCTGGATAGATAGATAAAACATCTTGAATATTATTGCGAAGTTTATTGATGAAACGCATGCGGTTCTTTCCTTTAGTAGAAAGCTCTCCATAGCGAATCATAATTTCTGAATAAGTTAAGGTCATGTTGATTTCCTTCTAAAATTAACGTACTTTTCGTGTTTGTTCGTAAATCAGTTTGAACTTGGTCAAGAATTGCTCGACTTGGCTCATGTCATTTTCAAGGTCGAGACTCAAGCGAACAGCAGTCTGAGCGATACTCTTGTCCACTCCCATGGCAATCAAGGTACCAGCTGGTTTTCCAGCTTTGGACGAGCAGGCACTAGTGGTCGAGATGTAAATATCAAACTCTTCAAAGGCATGGACCACTACTTCTCCACGAACTCCCTTGATCCCGAAAGTCAAGATATGAGGCGCAAAGTGATCCTTACCAGAAAAGATAGTGACATCTGGATAGTTAGCCAATTCTTTGCGGATAACTTCTTTCATCTGCTGGGTCTTGCTGGCAAAAGCTTCTTGGTTTTCCATGGCTAAGCGTAGGGCTTTTGCTGTTGCTGCGATACCTGCCACATTCTCAGTTGTCGAGCGCATTTCTTTTTCTTGACCACCTCCGGTTAAGAGAGGGGTGATCTTTTTGCCTTCTTTGATATAGACAAAGCCAACTCCGCGAAGGCCATGGAATTTGTGACTAGAGAAGGTCGCAAAGTCCACACGCTCTGGTAGATAAACCTCTGTTGCCACCTTTGCCAAGGCTTGCACAGCATCGACATGGAAACTAATCGTTGGACGATCTTCTAGGAGAGCCGCAATGTCATGGATGGGCTGGATGGAGCCAATCTCATTGTTGACCGCCATGACAGAGAGCAAGGTCGTATCCGGACGGAGTAGATTAGCCAAGGCATCTACCTTGACAAAACCACACTCATCCACTGGAGCGTAATCTACTTCGAATCCCTGCGTCTTTAACCAAGCAGCTGATTCCTTGATAGCGGGATGCTCGATGTCAGAGACAATGATATGCTTGCCATAAGGAGCTTTCTCAAAGGCGACACCCTTGAGGATCCAGTTGTCCCCTTCTGTCCCACCAGACGTGAAGTAAATTTCCTCAGCCTTCTTACCAATTAGCTCCGCAATTTGTTTCCGAGAAGCTTCCAAAATACGAGTAGCTTGACTACCTAGATTGTGCAAACTAGAAGGGTTGCCCCAGATACGAGTCGCTACTTCTGTATAAGTCGCAAGGACTTCTGGATAGGGTTTAGTCGTTGCTGAATTGTCAAAATAGATCATGTCCTACGCATCCATCACTTTCTTTTTACGTAACTTCTATTTTATCATTTCTGACCGCTTGGGACAAGGATTTGATAAAGAGAGATGCAGCAAAATCACTCTATAAAAATCAGTTCTTTTTAGACATTTTTCAGAAAATGACTTATAATAGGAAAGTGTTAAAAAACAATTTTTGATAGAAAGAGAATGAACATGTCACAATATTCAAGAAGTAACAAAAACCAAAAACCTGAGGAAAAAGTTGATACAAGACCATCTCGCGGTGAGAAAGTCAAACAAGGTTTGTCCGTATTTCAAACGGTTGTAGCTACGATTGCCAGTCTCCTAGGGATTATCGTCACTTCCTTTACCATCATGAGCCTGCTCAATAAAGATAATCAAAAAACAGAAGACAAACCATCTAGTAGCACCAGCGTCGTCGTGGTTCACGATAAGGGATCTGACTCAAGCGCTACCAATACAGATGCTAACACCAATACGCAAACCGATTCTAGTAATACAGATGCTAGTTCACAAAAAGAAACCGATAGCTCATCAGCTACCGAAACCAGTTCATCTGCCGCACAAGACCAAGGCTCCGCAACAACAGACAGTGGCGCAGATACAGCCACATCTGGGTCCAACTAAAAAATCAGTAAGGACAACCTTACTGATTTTTTTTGACTTTCGATTCCAGCTTTTTCTGATTTATATAGAAAGCATCTATCTCATTGTCATACTCCCACTTGAGTTTTGAGTGCTCTTCCTGGATTTGATCTAATCATTCATATGGAAACTTGTTGGAGTCTATCTCTGTATGTTGATTCAGCTAATGAAGCATATCGATTATCAAAACTGCCCAAATTCCAATTACTCAAATAATCTCCCCCCTATGTGAATGTCGGATCCTATATACATCTCATCTAGATTCAATGTATTGTCATCATTAATTGGGATATCTACTCTCCAACCCGATTCTTCAATATGATTTATACCTCCATAAACATTCATATAATATTCAGGAGTTGTAAGTCCGCCATCGCTCCATTGTGTCTTATCCCAATCAATCTGAACGGATTCAACTTTTGAATTTTGTGCTTTGACTAAATCAATAACCTTCTGTTCGTGTTCTTTTAGGTAGTCCAGTTGTTCTTTTTTTATGTCTCCTTCTGGTTTTTGTACGACTTTCTTTGAAGACGAGGCCGTTATCTTCTGTTCGGGTCTTTTGGTCAGGGTCATGATTTTTCCTCCAAGAAAAACCAGTCCTAGGATCGGTAACAAAATAATCAAAAATAGTTCCATTTGTCTCTTCATAAATCCTCCTTACAGGCTTTGAATCTTCCAGTTCTTACTCAATATAATTACCCTTAATACTAATATTATAGCCCATACTGAAAGTCATCTTTTGATCAGAATCAAATACGACATCCACCCTCCATCCTGAATCTTCAAGTTGATTGACGGTACCAAAAATTTCTATGACCTCATCTCCACCTTGTGGTGTCCCATTTCCACCATCAATCCATTGCGTTTCGTCCCAATAAATCTGAACAGATTCAATCTTTGAACTCTTCGATTTCACAAAATTGACTATTTCTTCTTCATGTTCTTTCAAATAGGCTAGCTGCTTTTGTTTAATAGCTTCTTTATCTTCTTTTGTGGTTGAAGAGGTGACAGTTTGCGCTTGTCTGCTCTTTTCACGTTCTTGCTTCACACATCCTACTAGACATCCAATTGTTAAAATGAAAGCAAGTGCAATCATCAGATTGTTTATTTGTTTTTTCATAATTTTATTTCGTTTAAAAGCGATTCCTCTATTGCATCTCTCATAGTCTAACGGACGGATCATTTCTTTTCTACCCGATACAAACTATCAGAACCAATTGAATCTATTTTAGGCATCTTATTTTCGTCTAACGTAAAATTCAGTCTAAAATTTGTTAGATCACTTCCATTGGCATAACCATAAACTAATAGTATTTCGTCACCTCCCTGAGGTGTTCCATTACCTCCTACAACTGTTTTAATACTGTCCCAGTCATAAGACACCTGATGAATATTGGCATTATGTGCTTTCACATAGTCCGTCATTTCTTGCTCGTGTTCTTTCAGATAGGCGAGCTGTTTTTGTTTAATGGCTTTTTTATCTTCTTTGGTTGATGAAGAAGCGATGTGATTTATTGGTTTCGTCTGTTCTTTTGGCTTCCCAACACACCCTCCAAAACTTAAAAATCCCACAATGGCAACAACTGTTACCATGATTTGTCTTGTTTGTAATTTCATAGCTTTTCCTTATCCAAATTACTCAAATACTTCTCCTCCAACACCAAAACCATTGCTTAACATCATAGTTTTTAGATCAGGTATTTCATTAACAATCTCAATCGTGACATTCCAACCAGAATTTTTAATATGATTAAAACCACCATACAACTCGATGATTTCGCCACCTCCTTGAGGTGTTCCGTTGCCTGCTTCGCCCCATCGAATATCACTCCAATTAACCTGAACGGATTCTATTTTAGAATTTTTTGACTTTACAAAATCAACAATTTCTTTTTCATGTTCTTTCAAATAGGCAATTTGTTTTTGCTTCGTCGCTTCTTTATCTTCCTTGGTTGTCGAAGGGGTTGCAATGGGTGCTGATTTCGTTTGCTCTTTTGATTTTATGGTACATCCTCCTATACTTGCAAGGAGAGCTAAGGTAGTGATTAATTTAAACGCCGTTTGTTTTATCATGTGCTATCTTTCTCTAAAACAGTTCTTTTTTAAAATGCATTGTACTTACTTAGGAAATAGGCTTTCCGCCAATCGTAGGTTCATGAAGCATAAACATTTCTTGCATGTTAATTGACTGATCATCATTAATTGGAATATCCACTCCCCATCCTGAGTTCTCGATATGATTAATGCGCCCAAAAACATTCATATAATATTCGGGAGTTGTAAGCCCACCATCACTCATCTGAGTTTCATCCCAATCAATCTGAACAGATTCGACTTTCGGATTTTGGGCTTTCACAAAATCGACGATTTCTTGCTCATGCTCTTTGAGATAAGCGATTTGCTCTTTTTTTATTTCTTCTTTTGTTTTTTGTACAACTTTCTTTGAAGAAGTGGTCGTTATCTTCTGCTCCGGTCTTTTGGTAAGGGTCATGATCTTCCCTCCAAGAAAAACCAGTCCTAGGATCGGTAACAGAATAATCAAAAATAGTTCCATTTGTCTCTTCATCTCTTCTTCTCCAATCCTTCCTTTCATGACTGGATGGGCCAGTCACTTTCCTTACTATTATAGCATCTTTCATTTGAATCTCAATCTAACTCACTAGTTAGAGACTATATGCAGCAATCATAAAAGAACTTTCGGGGTTCTTCTAGAATATAGGTAATCCTTTTTTACAAATAACAACCTAAGTGATGCTAAGAATTCAAATGTTGTATTTTTGTAGAGTATCTAAATATATAATGAAACTTTCCGCTGTGATAAAAGTGCTAGAAACACCATTGTTTCTAGCACTCGGGAGTTTTGGGAGTAAAACAGTTTGGGAAACTGTTTTAGCCTGAGCCTAAAAATTAAAAAGCGAAGGGGTTCAAAACTAAGTCATGGAACTTCCTGGATTGCTGAAATCATCCACTGGATAATTTCACCTAACGTCCGTACTCA
>CAKPZX010000023.1 GCA_934215455.1 uncultured Streptococcus sp. | reverse complement strand
TCAGCTCACTCAGAGTCAGTCTACATTGAAACAAAAGAAGTGGCACCAATTGACGAAGTGAAAGCTGCTATTGCGGAATTCCCAGGTGCAGTTCTTGAAGATGACGTTGCTCACCAAATCTACCCACAAGCGGTTAATGCGGTCGGTTCACGCGATACTTTCGTTGGACGGATTCGTAAAGACTTGGATGCTGAAAAAGGGATCCACATGTGGGTTGTTTCAGATAACCTTCTTAAAGGTGCCGCTTGGAACTCAGTCCAAATCGCAGAAACTCTTCACGAACGTGGACTCGTACGTCCAACAGCTGAATTGAAATTTGAGTTGAAGTAGGGAGCGAAACAGAAATCAGCAACTCGAAGAGTTTGATTTCTTCCTCAGCTTTCTAACGAATCAACTTGTTTTATGAACAGATCATGAGGCAAAGGCAAGGAAGCCCCAGCCTCTTTCTTATATAGAGAAAGGTTTTTCTATGTCTTATAATGATTTAAAAGATTGTAAAATCATCACTGCATTTATCACCCCCTTCCATGAAGATGGGAGCATTAATTTTGACGCTCTTCCTGACTTGATCGAGCACCTCTTGGCTCATCATACAGATGGGATTCTCTTAGCTGGAACGACTGCAGAAAGTCCAACTCTGACCCACGATGAGGAATTGCAACTCTTTGCGGCCGTTCAAAAGATTGTCAATGGCCGAGTTCCTTTGATCGCTGGTGTCGGAACCAATGAAACCCGCGACTCAATTGAGTTCGTGAAAGAAGTGGATGCTTTTGGTGGCTTTGCGGCAGGATTGGCTATCGTCCCTTACTACAACAAACCATCTCAAGAAGGAATGTATCAACACTTTAAAGCGATTGCGGATGCATCCAATCTTCCGATTATTATCTACAATATTCCTGGACGTGTGGTTGTGGAAATGACGCCTGAAACCATGCTTCGTTTGGCGGAACACCCAAATATTATTGGGGTAAAAGAGTGTACAACCCTTGCTAATATGGCCTATTTGATTGAACACAAGCCAGAAGAATTTCTTGTCTATACAGGGGAAGATGGAGATGCTTTCCATGCGATGAATCTTGGGGCTGATGGAGTGATCTCAGTAGCTTCTCATACAAATGGAGATGAAATGCATGAGATGTTCCAAGCGATTGAACGCAACGATATTAAAAAGGCTGCGGCTATCCAACGTCAGTTTATCCCTAAAGTCAATGCTCTCTTCTCATATCCGAGTCCAGCTCCTGTCAAAGCTGTCTTAAACTATATGGGCTTTGAAGCAGGGCCAACTCGTTTGCCATTGGTGCCAGCACCGGCAGAAGAAGCGAAGCGCATTATCAAGGTTGTAGTAGATGGGGATTACCATGCTACCAAAGAGATCATTACGGGAGTTCTTCGTCCGGATTATTAATAAAATTGTCATGAGGAATGTATGTCAGAGTTAGAGAAAACAGAGTTAGAAAAAACGGATTCGGAAAAATCAGAACTAGAAAAATTTAAAGAACGTCATAGCCTTGAAAAGTTAGATGGTGTGACGATCCATGATAAACCGACCATTAAAACAGGCGAAAAAGCTGGATGCATCGGTGCACTCTTACTTCTAATTGGATTTGGTACAGGAATTATTTTGTTGCTCCTTCATTTCATATTTGACTTCGATTCCAAGCTACTCAATCTTCTTTGGGAATCAATAGCAGCTTTAGGATTCATTTTTAGTTTAGTAGGGGCTTTTCAAATCGGTCCTCTTACAATACACCGCTACTCAAGAGAAGCCGATAAGGATAAACATTTTGAAATTGATAGAGCCTATAATCTCTATAATGTTCTCTATAAACCGACTAAAACAGTCCTTCTCCAATATGATAGTGACGAAGATCAGCTGATTGCGGTCAATGCTGGTGGTGAACTATTAGTGGAACTCCTTAGAAAAGTAGAGATGGAGAAGTTACCTCTGAAGAAGATTTTGAAGACCTTCCGTTTGGATCATGTCTCTGACCAGCTTTGGAGATTGACCTACAGCTATAAAAAAGAAGATGTGGTCATGGAAAAAAGTGATCGTTAGATTTTTTCATCCAATCAACTACACTAAGTCCTGAAAAGAGCTTTTATTCTTGGCAAAAAAATTATATAATAAAGTAGTAGGTCTTCATTTCTTTATAAAGGAAATGAAGTATTCATGAAAATTTAAAATAAAGGAGACTCCGATGGAAGTCATTAAACGTAGTGGAGAAGTGGTTGAATTCAACCCAGATAAAATTTACCAAGCTATTTTGAAAGCTGCGCAAGTTGTCTATGTTTTGACAGATGATTTGCGACAAAACCTAGCTCAAGTGACCAAGAAAGTTGCTATGGATTTGGATGAAGCCCAAGTAGAACGCGCAACCATCAGTATGATCCAATCATTAGTGGAACAACGTTTGCTGGGAGCGGGTTATATTACCATTGCAGAACACTACATTTCTTATCGCTTGCAACGTGATTTGGAACGGAGTGGCTATGGTGATCATATCGCCGTGCATTTGCATTTTGAGCAAATTCGCTAGAATACTAATAGAAGTTACTTAGGTAGCTTCTTTTTTAGTATTTTTATTAATCACAGTGATTTCAGAAAACATGGTATAATAGAAGAGATTGAACTGGAAAGGAATGGAGAACATGGCAACTATACAATGGTTTCCTGGACACATGTCCAAAGCTAGAAGACAAGTACAAGAAAATTTAAAATTTGTGGATTTTGTGACGGTTCTGGTAGATGCTCGTTTGCCACTATCAAGCCAAAATCCCATGTTAACAAAAATTGTTGGTGATAAGCCCAAATTAATGATTTTGAACAAGGTAGACTTGGCAGATCCTGTCGCCACAAAAGAATGGCAGGACTATTTTGAGGCACAAGGGATCAAAACCTTGGCTATTAACTCCAAAGAGCAGTCAACAGTCAAAAAAGTAACAGATGCTGCTAAGAGCTTGATGGCCGATAAAATTGCCCGTCAAAAGGAACGGGGGATTCAGATTGAAACCCTTCGGACCATGATCATCGGGATTCCTAATGCCGGGAAATCAACTCTGATGAACCGCTTAGCGGGGAAAAAGATTGCTGTTGTTGGAAATAAACCAGGGGTGACCAAGGGGCAACAATGGTTGAAAACCAATAAAGACCTTGAAATCTTGGATACCCCAGGGATTCTCTGGCCAAAGTTTGAAGATGAAGAAGTGGCTTTAAAGCTCGCCTTAACAGGAGCGATAAAGGATCAGTTGCTTCCAATGGATGAAGTGACCATCTTTGGCCTTAACTATTTTAAAGAGCATTATCCAGCTGTTTTGCAGGAACGTTTTAAACAAATGGATCTGGAACAGGAAGCTCCTGAAATCATTATGGAAATGACCCAGAAATTAGGATTTCGTGAAGATTACGACCGTTTTTACCAACTCTTTGTTAAAGACGTCCGCGATGGAAAATTGGGACGCTATACGCTGGATCGTGTAGGGGAAATTGATGGCAACCATTAAGGAAATTAAAGAACAATTGGCAAGCATTCAGCGGTTAGACGATCCTTTATTGACTGAATTGGAACAGGATAGCCGATCTGGTGTGATCCAAGCGATCGCAAAGCGAAAAAAAGAAATCCAAAAACGTTTAGATGAAGATGAACGTTTGGAAGGAATGCTGGCCTATGAAAAAGAACTTTATACTCAAGGGATTCAGCTTATTGCAGGAGTGGATGAAGTGGGACGTGGCCCATTAGCGGGTCCAGTTGTTGCAGCTGCCGTGATTTTACCGAAAGGTTGTAAGATTCCAGGGCTCAACGATAGTAAAAAGATTCCAAAATCCAAACACAAGGAAATCTATGAGGCTGTGCTCCAAAACGCCATTGCAATCGGAATTGGCATCAAGGATAATCAAGTGATAGACCAGGTTAATATCTATGAAGCTACGAAGCTAGCCATGATGGAGGCCATTGGTCAGCTAGAGCCTCAACCCCAGCATCTTTTGATTGATGCCATGAGGTTGGATCTTCCTATTCCCCAAACTAGTATCATCAAAGGGGATGCTAACTCCTTATCCATTGCTGCAGCATCCATCGTAGCCAAGGTGACTCGGGATCAGATGATGGAAGAGTTTGATTGCGAATATCCGGGTTATGATTTTACGCAGAACGCTGGCTATGGGACGGCTAACCATCTGGCTGGCCTTCACAAGCTGGGAGTGACTCCTATCCATCGGCGTTCATTTGAACCCGTCAAATCAATGTGTGAGGATTAGGTTATGCTATTCACTATCGACATCGGTGGTACCTTTATAAAGTACGGTCTGATGGACGCAGACTATCAATTGGTTCATACAGACAAGATCCTAACACCACCTACGATTGAGGAGTTTTGGCAAGGATTAGAAGAAATCGTTACACCCGTAAGGGAAGAAATCGAGGGAATCGCCATTTCATGCCCCGGTGAGATCCAAAAGAGCCTTGGCTTTGTCTTTCGAGGTGGTCTCATTCCATATTTGCGCGGCATTCCTCTAGCAAGTAGACTCGAACAAACATTTCAAGTACCCGTCACTGTTCTCAATGATGGAGAAGCCGCTGGTCTAGCGGAAGCAAGGCTTGGTAATCTAAAAGATTGTCCATGTGGTGCGACCTTGGTCTTGGGGACAGGAGTAGGTCTCGCTCTTCTTTCTAATGGTGACCTATTGAGAGGATGGCAACTGACAGAATACATTCGGTCTATTGATAAGGCAGAAAGAACACCAGAAAATCGCCGCTTTCATCGTGAACTCTTTTTGCAAGGCATTTCCAATCTTTTGGAAAACACCGGTTCAGCTGTTCAATTTGTTGAGAAGGCTAGTCACATCTTAAACCTAGAAAAGGCAGATGGTATAGCTGTTTTCAAGGCTCTTGATCAAGGGGGAAACGATGAGCTGACATCCTTGTTTCAGGCTTATTGCCACGATATTGCTATTCTGATTTTTAATCTTCAATCTTTGCTCTTGCTTGAGAAGGTGACGATTGGAGGGGGCATTAGTAGTCAACCACTACTGATCGATGAGATCAGTCGACAATACCATGACCTGCTCTCTCAAAAAGGGCATAAACAATTTGAGGCCTTGCCCATCCAATCGGCTCGCTTCCATAATGAAAGCAACTTGATTGGTGCCGCATCTTACTTTTATTCTTCGACATATCAAAAAAAGTTCTAGAAATAGAGCTTTTTTCTTTTCTTTTTCGAATAAATAAGTGAGAGGAAGTAGAAGGTGACCATGGAGAAATTTGAAATCTTTAAATTAAAAGAAGCCGGTTTATCAAATGAGCAAGTCTTGAGAGTTTTGGACTACTGTAGGAAAGACCAAGCCTTACCAAGCTTAGAAGAGATAGCAAGGATCGCTCGCTGTCGCAGTATCCTTCATTTTGTAGACAAATACCGACAACTGGATGAAGACCATTTACACGAGGAGTTTGAACGGTTCCCATCTCTATCCATTTTTGATCCTGAATACCCTGAGGAATTGCTACAGATTTACAATCCTCCTGTACTCCTTTTTTACCAGGGAGATTTGGAATTGTTAACCAGACCGAAGATTGCAGTTGTTGGAGCTCGCGAGACCACGCGAGAAGGGGTTCGTTCTGTAGAGAAGATTATTAAGGAACTTGGGAATGAGTTGGTTATCGTTAGTGGACTTGCTAAGGGAATTGATGCGACAGCTCATTATGCCAGTATACGAAATGGTGGCAAGACCATCGGAGTGATAGGAACGGGACTGGATGTCTTTTATCCTAAAAGCAATCAAAGACTGCAGGCGCATATGGGGGAACACCATCTGATTTTGAGTGAGTATGGTCCAGGACAGGCACCACTTAAGTTTCATTTTCCTGAGCGAAATCGCATCATTGCAGGCCTCTGTCAAGCTGTGATTGTGGCAGAAGCTCGACTCCGTTCAGGCAGTTTGATTACTTGTGAGCGTGCTATGGAAGAAGGCAGAGACGTTTTTGCTATTCCGGGAAATATTTTAGATGGAAAATCTGCAGGCTGCCATCACCTGATTCAAGAAGGCGCAAAGCTTGTCACCTCAGGCCAGGACATTCTTGATGAATTGAAATACGAATTGTGATTTTCCTATAGGAGAAGTTCCTAGTTGACATCTTTCTTAAAATGTATTAAACTCAATGAGATTTATACAATACAGAGGGATAAAACGTGGTAACAAAAAAGAAAAGCAGTACAACCAAGAAAAATTTGGTGATTGTGGAGTCTCCTGCTAAGGCGAAAACAATCGAAAAATACCTTGGTCGTAACTACAAAGTTATGGCCAGTGTTGGCCATATTCGGGACCTGAAAAAATCAACCATGTCGATTGACTTCGACAATAACTATGAACCGGAATATATCAATATTCGCGGAAAAGGTCCCTTGATCAATGACTTGAAAAAAGAAGCTAAAAAAGCTAAGCAAGTCTTTCTTGCAAGTGACCCGGACCGAGAAGGAGAAGCTATTTCTTGGCATTTAGCTCATATTTTGAACTTGGATGCCAAAGAAAAGAACCGCGTGGTCTTTAACGAAATCACTAAGGATGCCGTTAAAAATGCTTTTAAAGAACCGCGCCAAATCGATATGGACTTGGTCGATGCCCAACAAGCACGTCGGGTCTTGGACCGGATTGTAGGGTATTCCATTTCGCCTATTCTTTGGAAAAAGGTCAAAAAAGGACTTTCTGCAGGGCGCGTGCAATCAGTTGCCCTCAAATTAATCATTGATCGTGAAAACGAAATTAATGATTTTAAGCCGGAAGAATACTGGACCATTGATGGCGTCTTCAAAAAAGGGACCAAGCAATTCCAAGCTAGCTTCTATGGGATTGATGGCAAGAAGATGAAGCTCAACACCAATGAAGAGGTGAAAGCTGTTCTTGAACGCTTAGATGGCAAAGATTTCACCGTTGAAAAAGTGGAAAAGAAAGAACGTCGTCGGAATGCGCCACTTCCATACACCACCTCTTCCATGCAGATGGATGCTGCCAATAAGATCAACTTCCGTACACGCAAGACCATGATGGTCGCCCAGCAGTTGTATGAAGGAATTAATATTGGCTCTGGTGTTCAAGGTTTGATTACCTATATGCGTACCGATTCCACACGGATCAGTCCGGTTGCGCAAAATGAGGCAGCGAACTTTATCGTGGATCGCTTCGGTGAGAAATACTCTAAGCATGGAAGCCGTGTGAAGAATGCTTCTGGTGCCCAAGATGCCCACGAAGCGATTCGTCCATCCAGCGTCTTCAATACTCCTGAGAGCATTGCTAAATACTTAGACAAAGACCAATTAAAACTCTACACCTTAATTTGGAACCGCTTTGTAGCTAGTCAAATGACAGCAGCTGTCTTTGATACCATGAATGTCCGTTTAGGTCAAAATGGGGTTCAGTATACTGCAAACGGAAGCCAAGTGAAGTTTGATGGTTATTTGGCTATTTATAACGACTCAGATAAGAACAAGATGTTGCCGGATATGGTAGAAGGCGATATCGTTAAGCAAGTCAATAGCAAACCGGAGCAACACTTTACCCAACCACCTGCTCGATATTCTGAAGCGACTTTGATTAAGACCTTGGAAGAGAATGGTGTTGGTCGTCCTTCAACCTATGCTCCGACGATTGAGACCATTCAAAAACGCTATTATGTGAAGCTGGTAGCCAAACGCTTTGAACCAACAGAGTTAGGGGAAATCGTTAATAAACTGATCGTTGAATTCTTCCCAGATATTGTCAACGTGACCTTCACAGCAGAGATGGAAGGTAAACTCGATGATGTCGAACTTGGAAAAGAAGAGTGGCAAAAAGTCATCGATGCTTTCTACAAACCATTCTCTAAAGAAGTCGCAAAAGCTGAAGAAGAGATGGAAAAAATCCAAATCAAAGATGAACCAGCTGGTTTTGATTGTGAAGTCTGTGGTAGCCCGATGGTGATTAAATTAGGACGTTTTGGTAAGTTCTATGCTTGTAGTAATTTCCCAGATTGTCGTCATACCCAAGCCATCGTTAAAGAAATCGGTGTGGAGTGTCCTGACTGTCATCAGGGACAAATCATCGAGCGTAAAACCAAGCGCAACCGTATCTTCTATGGATGCAATCGCTATCCAGAGTGTGAATTTACCTCTTGGGATAAACCAATCGGTCGGGATTGTCCAAAATGTGGCCACTACTTAGTTGAGAAAAAAGTTCGTGGTGGCGGCAAACAAGTCGTATGTAGCAATGGCGACTACGAAGAAGAAAAAGTGAAATAAGCTTTCAAATAATTCAATGTCTATTATAACGGCAATTTTTATAAATGTCTATTATAATAGACATTTTGTGTTTTTTCCGTTATAATAGACATAAGGAGGTGGGCTTATGTATCTTGCTTTGATTGCAGATGTGATTGATTCCAAAATCGTACAAGAACGTTTTGACCTGCAAAAACAGTTAGAAAAAACGCTTCAAAAGATCAATGAGCTTTTTAAAGACTGCCTAGCATCGGCTTTTACCTTAACTTTGGGTGATGAGTTTCAGGCGCTTTTAAAAGTGGATGCTCCGATTTTTCAAATCATTGATACCCTGCGTTCAGAACTAAAGCCGACTCAACTTCGTTTCGGTATTGGCCTTGGGGAGATTGTAACGGATATCGATCCCCTGCAAAGTATCGGTGCAGATGGACCAGCCTATTGGAATGCTCGTGCAGCTATTAATTTGGTCCATCAGAAAAATGATTATGGCAACACCCAGATTTATTTTTTGAGCGGTAATGACAGCCAGGACTTAGTGGTGAATGCGCTTATCGCTTCCGGAGAGGCCATACGTTCGGGCTGGAGAGAGAGTCAGGAAGAGATCCTGCTCAATCTGCTAAAGAGATCTGTCTATAGTGAAAGCTTTAGCCAGCAAGATTTGGCCAAATCGCTGGAGCTCAACCCTAGCGCACTGTCCAAGCGCTTAAAGAGTAGCAGTATTCGCGTTTATTTACGGGGACGAGCAGCAGCACTAGCTAGCATTCAAAGCTTAGAGAAAGGAGAGGCCCATGAGCGGATTGTCTAGTATCGTAACGAATCCATACTTGATCCTCTTGTTGATTTGTCATTTGTTATCGGATTATTATTTTCAAAGTCAGAAGATGGCGGATCGTAAGGATCAGGATAAGAAGGTGCTCGGGCTTCACATTCTATATGTAGCTCTGCCTCTGATCGTGGTTTCTTTCTGTCATCTGGACTTGTGGTGGATTTGCTTGGTCATTTTACTGACTCATGCTGGAATAGATTTCTTAAAACCGATCGTGCAGAAGCAATTGAAATTACCAACCGCCTGGACCTTTGTCTTGGATCAAGTCTTGCATATTGGCATCTTGACGTGTCTAGTCCTTATGGGAGCGAAGAATGGGACGACCTATCTACCCTTGGACACTTTAAATCTGATCTTTTATGTCCTCCTAGTTGGGAAACCAAGCAATATTGCCTTTAAAATTCTGTTTGCCAAGTATCAACCAACCAGCAAGAAGAAAATGGATACGATCACTGGGGCTGGTTCTATGATTGGTTTTTTAGAGCGTTTGGTGATTGGTGCCTGTCTCCTCTATGGGCAATTCGCTTCGATCGGTCTGGTGTTTACGGCCAAATCCATCGCCCGCTACAATAAAATTTCGGAGAATCCAGCCTTTGCGGAGTATTACTTGATCGGGTCCTTATTCAGTATCCTATCTGCCCTCTTAGCAGCTTGGTTGTGTCTATAAGAAAATAAATAGTAAAGTCTAAGATAGGAAGGAAAAGCCTTCCTGTCTTTTTATTTGGCTTTTTGGTATAATGGAGCAAGTAGAAAATTAGAAAGATTTGTGGGTGTCTAACAGTCCAGTGAGGTGTTTTGATACCCAAAGAGGTATTAGTGTCATGTCTCAATCTTATATCAATGTGATCGGTGCGGGCCTTGCAGGCTCGGAAGCAGCTTACCAGATTGCCCAACAGGGAATTCCGGTCAAGCTTTATGAAATGCGGGGGGTCAAATCCACTCCGCAACACAAAACAGACAACTTTGCGGAGCTAGTTTGTTCCAACTCTCTTCGTGGGGATTCTCTCACCAATGCTGTCGGCCTCCTCAAAGAAGAAATGCGCCGTCTGGATTCTGTCATCCTCGAAGCAGCAGAAGCGACTCGTGTACCGGCGGGTGGAGCACTGGCAGTGGATCGGGAAGGTTTTGCTAGTCGAGTGACGGAGAAGGTATCTCAACACCCGCTCATTGAAGTCATTCGCGATGAAATTACGGAATTGCCGACAGATGCCATCACAGTGGTCGCAACAGGGCCTCTAACTAGCGATGCCTTGGCAGAAAAGATCCATGCCCTTAATGGTGGCGACGGTTTCTATTTCTATGATGCAGCAGCTCCAATCATCGATGTCAATACTGTCGATATGGACAAGGTCTATCTCAAGTCACGCTATGACAAGGGAGAAGCAGCCTATTTCAACTGCCCAATGACCAAACAAGAATTTATGGATTTCCACGAGGCCTTGGTCCATGCAGAAGAAGCTCCGCTCAACTCTTTTGAAAAAGAAAAGTATTTCGAAGGTTGTATGCCCATTGAAGTCATGGCCAAACGAGGCATCAAAACCATGCTCTATGGCCCTATGAAGCCAGTTGGGCTCGAGTATCCAGATGATTACAAAGGGCCACGTGATGGGGAGTTTAAGACACCTTACGCGGTAGTTCAGTTGCGCCAAGACAATGCGGCTGCTAGTCTTTACAATATCGTTGGCTTCCAAACTCACCTTAAATGGGGCGAACAAAAACGAGTCTTCCAAATGATTCCAGGTTTGGAACATGCGGAGTTTGTGAGATATGGCGTTATGCACCGCAATTCTTACATGGACTCTCCAAATTTGCTTGAACAAACCTACCGTTCTAAGAAACAAGCTAATCTCTTCTTTGCAGGCCAAATGACAGGTGTAGAAGGCTATGTTGAGTCAGCTGCCTCAGGTTTAGTAGCTGGAATCAATGCAGCTCGCCTTTTCAAAGGAGAAGAAGCAGCGATTTTCCCTGAAACGACAGCCATTGGAAGTCTGGCTCACTATATCACCCATGCCGACAGCAAACATTTCCAACCCATGAATGTCAACTTCGGGATTATCAAAGAGCTAGAAGGCCCACGCATTCGAGATAAAAAAGAGCGCTATGAGAAAATTGCCGAACGTTCTTTACAAGATTTGTCTCAGTTTATGGAAAAATAACCCAATAAAAGAAAAAGTTTGGAGAAAATCCAGACTTTTTCTTCTAAAAATGGTATAATGAATAAAATTTAGAATATAGAGAGTTTTCTGACAATGAACAAATCCTATTTTTATTTAGATATGAAGACACACGAGTTGAAAGTGCCTTATACCGGAAAACTCCGTCGTGTGCGAGTCTTATTACCTAAGAATTATGAAACGGATACAGATAGACGTTACCCTGTGGTTTATTTCCACGATGGGCAAAACGTTTTGTACAGCAAGGAAGCTTATGCGGGTCATTCCTGGAAAGTCATTCCAGCCATCAAGCGGAATCCCGATATTAGTCGCATGATTGTCGTTGCGATCGATAATGATGGTTTCCAACGCATGAACGAATACTCTGCCTGGAAGTACAAGGAATCCAATATTCCTGGCATGCAATTTGGTGGTAAGGGAGTTGAGTACGGCGAATTTGTCATGGAGGTGGTGAAACCTTTTATCGACCAAGAATACCGGACTCTTGCTGATCGAGAACATACGGCCATGATTGGTTCTTCCTTGGGTGGAAATATTACCCAATTCTTGGGATTAGAGTACCAAGATCAAATCGGTTGTTTAGGGGTCTTTTCATCCGCTAACTGGCTGCACCAAGATGCCTTCAATCATTATATCGAACGCAAAAAATTATATGCAGACCAACGGATCTACATCTATGTGGGGACTGAAGAGGCGGATGATACAGATAAAACTTTGATGGCAGGAAACATCAAGCAAGCCTATATTGATTCATCTCTTCGTTATTATCACGACGTTATCCAACAAGGAGTTGCTTTAGAAAATATTGCCATTCGGATTCAATCCGGCGCTATTCACCATGAAGAAGCTTGGGCCGAACATTTACCTGAGTGCCTTCGCTTTTTGACTGAAAATTGGGATTAATGGACTCAGAACAAATCAATAGAGAGAAAGAGGAAACTTATGAATATTGAACATTTAAGCCACTGGAGTGGCCAACTCAACCGTGAAATGTATTTGAACCGCTATGGACACGCAGGTATTCCTGTTGTGGTCTTTGCTTCATCAGGTGGAAGCCATAACGAGTACTATGACTTTGGTATGATTGATGCTTGTGCTCAGTTTATCGAAGAAGGACGGGTTCAATTCTTTACCCTTTCCAGTGTGGATAGTGATAGTTGGCTTTGTAATTGGAAGAATCCTCACGATCGTGCCGAAATGCATCGTGCTTATGAACGCTATGTGATTGAAGAAGCCATTCCTTTTATCAAACACAAAACAGGCTGGTTTGATCCGATGATGACGACTGGTTGTTCTATGGGAGCCTACCACGCGCTCAACTTCTTCTTGCAACATCCAGATGTCTTTAACAAAGTGATTGCCTTGAGTGGTGTCTATGACGCCCGTTTCTTTGTTGGTGATTTTGGAGGCGATGAAGCCATTTATCAAAACTCGCCATCTGATTATATTTGGAACCAAAATGATGGCTGGTTTATCGATCGTTACCGTCAGGCTGAAATCGTTGTTTGTACTGGTTTAGGGGCTTGGGAACAAGATGGACTTCCATCTTTCTACAAACTGAAAGAAGCCTTTGATCACAAAAATATTCCTGCATGGTTCGCTGAATGGGGACATGATGTCGCCCACGATTGGGAATGGTGGCGCAAACAAATGCCATATTTCCTAGGCCAAATGTATCTATAAGTAAAAAGGGAGGAGACCTCAATGAATTATATCGTTATTTCACCATATTACCCACAAAACTTCCAACAATTTACCATCGAACTAGCTAATAAAGGGATCACTGTTTTGGGAATTGGTCAAGAGCCATATGAACAGTTAGATGAGCCTTTACGCAACAGCTTAACAGAATATTTCCGTGTTGAAAATTTGGAAAATCTGGATGAAGTGAAGCGTGCAGTAGCCTTTCTTTTCTACAAACATGGCCCAATCGATCGTATCGAATCCCACAATGAGTACTGGTTGGAATTGGATGCGGCGCTTCGGGAGCAATTCAATGTCTTTGGTGCCAAACCAAAAGATCTGAAGAAAACCAAGTTCAAATCCGAAATGAAGAAACTTTTCAAAAAAGCTGGAGTCCCAGTCGTTCCGGGTGCTGTGGTTAAAACAGAAAAAGACATTGATAAGGCCGTGAAGAAGATTGGGTTGCCATTGATTGCTAAGCCCGATAATGGAGTGGGAGCAGCAGCGACCTTTAAGATCGAAACGCCAGAAGATGTGGATCATTTCAAGGCTGAATGGGATGGCCATACTGAGTATTTCTTTGAGAAATTCGTCACTTCTAGCGAGATTTGTACATTTGATGGTTTAGTGGATCGTGATGGCAACATTGTCTTCTCGACTACTTTTGACTATGCTTATACGCCGCTCGATTTGATGCTCTACAAGATGGACAACTCTTATTATGTCCTTAAAGAGATGGATCCAAAATTGCGTCAATACGGGGAAGCCATTGTCAAAGCTTTTGGCATGAAAGAACGCTTCTTCCACATTGAGTTCTTCCGCGATGGGGATGACTATATTGCGATCGAGTACAACAATCGTCCTGCAGGTGGCTTTACCATCGATGTCTACAACTATGCTCATTCGATTGATTTGTACCGTGGCTATGCTGCCATTGTAGCAGGAGAACCCTTCCCAGCTTCTGAGTTTGAGCCCCTTTATTGCTTGGCAACCTCTCGTCGTGCCAATGCAGCCTATGCTCTGTCAGAGGAAGAAGTTTTGGCTAAATACCATGATCAATTCCGTGTCAAGAAAGACATGCCAGCAGCTTTTGCGGAACTTCAGGGAGATTACCTCTATATGCTTACAACACCTAGTCGTGAAGTAATGGAACAAATGATTCATGACTTTGGTCAACGCCAATCATAAGATAACGACCGGTAGGATAGGATCCTACCGGCTTTTTTATATGTATAGCAATGCTGTGATAGAAAAAGTTTGTGAAATATTGTATTTGTATTTTGAAAAGCTTATAAAACCCTCTTCCAAGGAATAATGTTTGTGAAATTATATGAGCATTTTTTTTGACAGTGCTTTCATTTTTGGCTAGAATGAAAGAGAATGAATAAATGCTAAGAAAGGCGAAATGATGGCAACATTAGATAAAAGTCTCTTATTGGAAATGTTCCGTAAAATGGAAGAAATCCGTCGCATGGACTTAAAAATTGCACAGTTAGTAAAAAAAGGGAAAGTGCCAGGAATGACGCACTTTTCTGTTGGGGAAGAAGCGGCTAACGTTGGAGCTATGTTGGCTTTAAACGACGATGATTTACTGACATCTAACCACCGTGGACACGGACAAGCCATTGCTAAAGGAATCGATTTGAATGGCATGATGGCTGAGATCCTTGGTAAGTATACAGGTACTTGTAAGGGGAAAGGCGGCTCCATGCATATCGCTGACCTCGATGCTGGTAACCTTGGTGCTAACGGGATCGTTGGTGGTGGTATGGGAATTGCAGTAGGTGCTGCCCTTACTCAACAAATGAAAAAGACTGGTAAGATTGTCGTCTGCTTCTTTGGCGATGGTGCAACCAATGAAGGTGTCTTCCACGAAGCGGTCAATATGGCTTCCATCTGGAATCTCCCAGTTATTTTCTACTGTATCAATAACGGTTACGGAATCTCTGCCGATATCAAGAAAATGACCAATATCCAGCATATTCATGAGCGTAGTGCTGCTTATGGCATTCCTGGTATGTTTATTCCTGATGGGAACAACGTTATCGATGTCTATGAAGGATTTAAGAAAGCAGTCGATCACGTCCGCTCTGGTAAAGGCCCTGTCTTGATTGAAAGTGTTACTTATCGTTGGCTTGGTCACTCATCTTCTGACCCTGGTAAATACCGGACCCGTGAAGAAGTAGAAGAGTGGAAGAAGAAAGATCCAATCGAAAACCTTCGCAAGTATCTCCTTGAAAATGAGATTGCGAGCGCAGAAGAATTGGATCAAATCCAAGAAGAAGTAAAAGAAGCAGTGGAAGCTTCAGTGAAATTTGCGGAAGAAAGCCCATTCCCTCCACTCGAATCAGCTTTCGAAGATATTTACGCAGACTAAGGGGGAGTAGAGAATTATGGAAACTAAATTAATGTCTTTCCGCGATACCATTATCCTTGCTATGTCTGAGGAAATGCGTCGCGATGAAAATGTATTGTTGATGGGAGAAGATGTCGGAGTGTTCGGTGGAGACTTCGGTACTTCTGTAGGGATGTTGGAGGAATTCGGTCCAGAACGTGTTCGTGACTGTCCGATTTCTGAGGCTGCGATTTCAGGAGCGGCAGCAGGGGCAGCCATGACTGGACTTCGCCCAATCGTTGATATGACCTTTATGGATTTCTCAGTGATTGCCATGGATGCTATTGTCAACCAAGCTGCTAAAACTCGTTACATGTTTGGTGGTAAAGGGCAAGTACCGATGACCATTCGCTGTGCTGCTGGTAATGGTGTTGGATCTGCAGCTCAACACTCCCAATCATTGGAATCATGGTTTACCCACATCCCAGGCTTAAAAGTAGTAGCTCCTGGAACACCAGCAGATATGAAGGGACTTCTCAAGTCATCGATCCGTGATAACAACCCAGTAATCATTCTTGAGTACAAATCAGAATTCAACCAAAAAGGGGAAGTGCCAGTTGATCCAGACTACACGATTCCACTTGGTGTCGGAGAAATCAAACGTGAAGGAACTGACGTCACTGTCGTAACCTACGGAAAAATGCTTCGTCGTGTGATGCAGGCAGCTGAAGAATTGGCAGAAGAAGGCATCTCAGTAGAAGTAGTAGACCCACGTACCTTGGTTCCACTTGATAAAGAGATCATCATTAATTCTGTCAAGAAGACAGGAAAAGTAGTGCTTGTCAATGATGCCCACAAAACAAGTGGCTATATTGGTGAGATTTCAGCTATTATCTCTGAATCAGAAGCATTTGATTACTTGGATGCACCAATCCGCCGTTGTGCGGGGGAAGATGTGCCAATGCCTTACGCACAAAATCTTGAGAATGCAATGATCCCAACAGTTGAAAGCATCAAAGATGCCATTCGTAAAACATATAACAAAGAATAATACATAACATAAATTATGTAATATCATTTGAATTAGACGAGGAAACTTTGTATCTTTTTAGGTACAAAGTTCTCTGCGTCCTTAATATCTTAGATTAGAGCACGGGCTAAAAGCTCGGAAAAAAGATAAATCTCCTTGACTTCATCGAAGTCTGCGTTGATTTCCTATTTTTCGGTCGCTTTTAAACGCCCTTTGCATCATAAATAGAATAGGAGAGGTCATGGCTGATGATAAGCTAAGAGCGACTCCTGCGGCTAGAAAATTAGCGGATGATCTTGGGATCAACCTCTATGATGTTTCTGGTTCAGGCGCAAACGGTCGTGTCCACAAAGAAGACGTGGAAACATATAAAGACACAAATGTGGTTCGCATTTCACCACTTGCAAAACGAATTGCTTTAGAACACAATATTGCTTGGCAAGAGATTCAAGGAACTGGTCATCGTGGTAAGATCATGAAGAAGGACGTCCTTGCTTTTCTTCCTGAAAATATTGAGAATGAGACCATTAAGTCACCGGCTCAAATCGAGAAGGTGGAGGAAGCTCCAGATAATGTGACACCTTATGGTGAGATCGAGCGGATTCCGATGACACCAATGCGGAAGGTAATCGCTCAACGGATGGTGGAATCTTACTTAACAGCACCAACCTTTACGTTGAACTATGACGTTGATATGTCTCAAATGTTGGCCCTTCGTAAGAAAGTATTGGATCCAATCATGGATGCTACTGGCAAGAAAGTCACTGTAACGGATCTGCTTTCTCTAGCAGTGATTAAGACCTTGATGAAACACCCATACATCAATGCGTCATTGACAGAAGATGGCAAAACCATCATTACTCATAACTATGTCAACTTAGCAATGGCAGTTGGGATGGACAATGGACTGATGACACCGGTTGTCTATAACGCAGAAAAAATGACTTTGTCAGAGTTGGTCGTAGCCTTCAAGGATGTTATCGGACGTACCTTGGATGGTAAGCTTGCTCCAAGTGAATTGCAAAACTCAACCTTTACTATCAGTAACTTGGGGATGTTTGGCGTTCAATCATTTGGACCGATTATCAACCAACCAAACTCTGCCATCCTTGGAGTTAGTGCAACGGTTGAAAAACCAGTGGTTGTGAATGGTGAAATTGTCATTCGTCCAATCATGAGCTTGGGCTTGACCATTGACCACCGCGTTGTCGATGGAATGGCTGGTGCCAAATTCATGAAAGACTTGAAAGCCTTGATTGAAGACCCGATTTCAATGTTGGTCTAATCAACGAGAGAATAGAAACAAGAAAAAGAGGGAAATAAAATGGCCTTAGAAGTAATTATGCCAAAAGCCGGCGTAGATATGACCGAAGGACAAATCGTTCAGTGGAATAAAAAAGTCGGCGAATTTGTAAAAGAAGGAGAAGTTCTCCTTGAAATCATGACAGACAAAGTCAGCATGGAGTTGGAAGCGGAAGAAGACGGTTACTTGATCGCTATCCTAAAAGGGGATGGAGAAACTGTTCCTGTAACAGAAGTAATCGGTTATCTTGGTGAAGAAGGGGAAAACATCCCAACCGCTGGAGGAGCTGCACCAGAAGCAAGTCCAGCACCAGCTGCAGCAAGTGCTTCAAACGATGACAATAAGAGCGATGACGCTTATGATATCGTAGTGATTGGTGGTGGTCCTGCTGGTTACGTATCTGCTATTAAAGCAGCTCAATTAGGTGGTAAAGTTGCTCTTGTTGAGAAATCTGAACTTGGTGGAACGTGCTTGAACCGCGGATGTATCCCAACTAAGACTTACCTCCACAACGCTGAAATTATTGAAAATATTGGTCATGCGGCCAACCGTGGTATTATCATTGAAAATCCAAGTTTCTCAGTAGATATGGATAAACTTTTAGAAACTAAATCTAAAGTTGTTAATACTCTTGTTGGTGGTGTTGCGGGTCTTCTTCGCAGCTACGGAGTGGATGTTCACAAGGGTATCGGTACCATTACGAAAGATAAGAATGTCTTGGTTAATGGTTCTGAATTGCTTGAAACGAAGAAAATCATCCTTGCTGGTGGTTCAAAAGTAAGTAAAATTAATGTCCCTGGTATGGAATCTTCACTTGTGATGACGAGTGACGACATCCTTGAAATGAACGAAGTACCAGAAAGCCTTGTCATCATCGGTGGTGGGGTTGTCGGTATCGAACTTGGTCAAGCCTTCATGACTTTTGGTTCAAAAGTAACAGTCATCGAAATGATGGACCGTATTGTTCCAGCTATGGATGCAGAAGTATCTAAGAACCTTCGCTTGATCCTTGAACGCAAGGGTATGACAATCTTGACGGATACGAAATTGCAAGAAATCATTGAAGAAGATGGCAAACTCCGTATCAAGGTTGAAGGAAAAGATGATATCATCGCAAACAAAGCCCTTCTTTCAATCGGTCGTGTTCCAGATCTTGAAGGTATCGGAGATGTTGAATTTGAATTGGATCGTGGACGGATCAAAGTTAACGAGTACATGGAAACATCTGTACCAGGTATCTATGCGCCAGGTGATATTAACGGTACCAAGATGTTGGCTCACGCTGCCTTCCGTATGGGTGAAGTGGCGGCTGAAAATGCTCTTAAGGGAAATCATGCTGTTGCCAAATTGAACTTGACACCTGCAGCGATCTACACACTTCCAGAAGTTGCGGCTGTTGGTTTGACAGAAGAACAAGCTCGTGAAAAATACGATGTTCAAATCGGTAAATTTAACTTTGCGGCGAACGGTCGTGCCATTGCATCAGATGCGGCTCAAGGCTTTGTTAAAGTCATTGCAGACAAGAAATACGGTGAAGTTCTTGGGGTTCACATCATTGGTCCGGCAGCAGCTGAATTAATCAACGAAGCTTCTACCATCATTGAGATGGAAATCACTGTAGAAGAAATGCTCAAGACCATCCACGGACACCCTACCTTCTCAGAAGTGATGTACGAAGCTTTTGCGGATGTACTTGGCTTGGCTGTTCATTCACCTAAGAAGAAATAGTATTTGAAATGATAGAATGGCTGGACAGTAAATGCTGGACCAGTCTCTATCGTATATAAAGGAATCTTATGAAATACATTATTAATTATTCAAATGATACTGCTTTTAATATTGCTTTAGAAGAGTATGCTTTTAAGCATCTGTTAGATGAGGATCAAATCTTCCTTCTTTGGATTAACAAACCTTCTATCATTGTTGGTCGCCACCAAAATACTATCGAAGAAATCAACCGTGACTACGTTCGGGAGCATGGGATTGAAGTGGTTCGCCGGATCAGTGGTGGTGGGGCTGTTTATCACGATTTGAACAACCTCAACTACACCATCATTTCAAAAGAAGATGAAAACAAAGCCTTTGACTTCAAAAGTTTTTCTACTCCTGTGATCAACACCTTGGCTCAACTTGGGGTTAAGGCTGAATTCACGGGTCGTAACGACTTAGAGATTGATGGCAAGAAATTCTGTGGAAATGCCCAAGCTTACATCAATGGTCGGATCATGCACCATGGTTGCCTTCTTTTTGACGTTGATTTGTCAGTCCTTGCTAATGCTCTCAAGGTATCTAAAGACAAGTTTGAGTCCAAAGGGGTTAAATCGGTTCGTGCTCGTGTGACCAATATCATCGATGAGTTGCCAGAAAAAATCACGGTTGAAGAGTTCCGTGACCTACTTTTGGACTACATGAAGAAAGAATACCCTGAAATGACGGAGTACGTCTTCTCAGATGAAGAATTGGCTGAAATCAATCGTATCAAGGAAACCAAGTTCGGTACCTGGGATTGGAACTATGGAAAGTCTCCTGAATACAATGTCCGTCGTAGTACAAAATTCCCAAGCGGTAAGGTTGAAATCTTTGCCAACGTCATTGAATCAAAGATCCAAGACATCAAGATTTACGGTGACTTCTTCGGTATCGAAGATGTTGCAGCAGTAGAAGATGTTCTTCGTGGCGTTAAATACGAACGTGAAGACGTCCTCAAAGCCCTTCAAACCATTAATCTAGGCCGTTATTTTGCAGGTATCACTGCAGAGGAAATTGCTGAAGCAGTGGTGGAATAAAGTAAAAGGTATCCATTTAACATGGATATCTTTTATCTTAAACTTGATATTTAAATACCATGAGAGTACAATATAGAGGAAATCTGAAAACAAAAGGGGATTATATTCGATGATGAAAATTCCAGTGGAAAATCTTGGTCTATTTGAACAGTTAGATCGTATAGTAGTGGCTTTTTTTAGAAAGCAACAATCTTTAAGTCCTTATGATTTGAATGTCAGTATTACACAAGAACACCTTGACCAGAAAAAGCAGGAGTTAGAACCATTAGGTTATCAAGCTGTCCAACTACCATTAGGAATGGCTTTAGATAACGTCATCCAGCAACCACATTATGAAAACCTAATCATTGGTGATCTTGCTCCTGAGGAAATAATCGTTAGCAAAGAAGAATTAATGCCTTTGAAAGATATCGTGGATAGCTTTTGTATTATGTACGCTGCAGCTAATAACAGATTGGAAAATAGTAAGGCTTATGAATTAATGAAAGATAAGACGGTTTATTTTATTGGTAAACTATTTACAGATTTTCCAAAAGCCGGTGATGAAATTGCTTATTTAGGAATTGATCGAATAGCGAGCGATGGTACACCATATGAAGCTGTTAAATGCTTTCTAACGAAAGAGAGTGCAGAGAAGTTCAATGGTGAAAAAAGACCTGTCACTCCTGCAAACTTGGACTATCTAAAATCATTCTGGGGAAAACCAGTCATTATTGAGCCACACCGTAATTATTGGATCGAATTTTTATAGAAAGAATAAAAGAGCGTAAGATTTCATAAAAAATCCTACGCTCTTTTTCTAATACTGAAATATTACATAATTTATATTATGTATCTTATAAACTATCCAAGGCATTTTTCTGTTCGTCATTAACGATATGCGTATACAAGTCCGTTACCTGTGTGCTAGCATGTCCCAGCTGGTGGCTGACCAAAACCTGTGATTTGGTTGCATCATAAAGGCGAGTTGCTAATGTATGGCGAAGCTTGTGGGGTGTTACGCGGACTTTGAAGTCTTCTGAATACTTGGCCACCATCTTTTCAACACTAGAAGCATCAATCCGGTTTGGAACACCTCGATACAAGGTTAAGAATAGAGCTGTATCAGTCTTTTCTGTCTTGTAACGTTTGTCTCGAATAGCGAGATATTGTTCTAAATAGGGTTTAGCAAAGGCAGCAACATTGACTGAGTCTCGTTTTCCACCTTTTCGAGTAACGTCAATGACCATCATCTTAAGATTAAGGTCACGAAGGTCTAGGTTAACGGCTTCAGAGAGACGGACGCCAGAGGCAAGAAGGAGTGCGATAATGGCTAAATCTCGCTCTTTATTCTTATTAAAAGAGGATAAGGCGCGATTTGAGAGTGTTTGAGGGTACTCCTGGTCGATATAGTTAAGAAAACCTTCTGTTTCATCTCCTAAAAAGAGTTTTTGCTTGATATTTTCAGCTCGAGCAGCCAAGGTTTCTTTCTTTTTCTTGGTAGCAACCTTCTTCATGACATTGCGGTAGAAATAAGGTTCCCCTTGCTCATTCTCAACCTCCTCAGTCAAGTATTTATAGAGACTAGAAAGTGCAGAAAGTGTACGGTTAATGGTTGTTTGGGAAACCCCGTTTTTCGTTGTATTGGCATTGAGCAGAGGACGTTCACGTAAGTAAAGAATAAAGGATTCCATGTCTTTCTTGGTCATGTGCTCCAGAACGTCTAAAGGGATCTCGGCCATGGTGTCAGCATCCGATATACCAGATTCCAAAACCCAGGTAAAAAATCGATCGTATTCCTTTAAGTATTCGTACAAAGTTGTAAAACTGTATGGAACGGCCAGTTTCGATTGATAATATTCCAATACATACCAGGGCATGACTTGTTTGAGTTTATCAATCCGTTCTAATAAGATCTCGCGTTTCATGTTTTTCTCCAAATCTTTCTATACTAGTAGTATAGCATAGCCAGATATATTTTTCAAGAAAATTATAGTTTTTCGGAAAGATGTTATAGGGGTTCTATAGGACTGTTTTGTATCCCTATCTATACCAGATCCCTTTTAAACACAATAAAATCAGCAAATCTCATGGATCTACTGATTGTTTTCTTCTCTAAAACTTATTTGTCTACATATCGAAATGAAATCTTGCTACCACAGAGCCAATTATAGACTCGATCATTGACTTGAACGTTCATAGCTTCATGAGCATATTCTGGCATGATTAAATGCTCTTTTGGACATTCTAATCGATTATAAATAGCAAACTGCGTTTCAGGATAACAGACATCATCATCTAGCCCTGTAATCATGTGAACTTTTCCTTTGATACGATGCGCAAAGTTTTTCACATCAATATAGGCCAAAGTCTGCATCAAACGATCTTCCATTTCATGGAATGGATCATGAAACTTGAAATAACGGAAAAGCTCGTCATAGGCCTCGCTGGTATTTCCAATCTCTAATACCCGTCTGAAATCCGATAAGAATGGGTAAATGGCGACTGTTCGTTGAATCCTTTGATTCAATCCAGCAGCTACAAGGGCCAGGGCACCACCTTGAGAGGCTCCATAGCTGGCGAGTTTGCTGTCGTCTACTTGAGGAAGGTTGGCAACAATTTCAATTAACTGGTAAAGATCTAAGTAGATATCCTTATAAAAGAGCTGGTCCGGACCTTCCACAGCTCCACGTATAATCTGTCCTTTAACCGTATTTCCAAGCGGTGAGCGATCTCCGTCTGTTGAATAACCTGATTGGCCTCTCACGTCCATTGATACAACACCATAGCCGGCTACTGTATAAACCAGCATATCAGCCCAATCCCAACAACGTCCCATATAGCCATGAAAATGGAAAATAACGGGAACTTTTTGATCCGTTTTTGGAAGGATCATTCTTGAATAAACAAGCCCATCTCGTGTTCCTTTAAAGGTTAATTCATAACAAGCAACATTTGGAATGCTGAAATCTCGTTCTTCGAGCTTATATTCAGGCAGTTCAGTAATCTTTGCTAGAGATTGATTCCAAAAGCTATCAAAATCATAAGGAACCTCATCCCGTCCCTTGTAAACTTTCATTGTCTCTAGTAATTTAGGATCCTTCATAAAATCCTCCTTAGGTATGTGTAATCGCTACCAAAAATGTACCATATTTACTTAAGGATTGCAAGAGACAAATAAAAATTACATAACCGAAATTATGTAATTTAATTATAGATTCAAAAATAGACTTAATTGTTTTACTAGATCTGGATTAGTGGGTAAAGCTGAATGATGAGCCTTGCGACCGTTTAAATTCACTTCTGTATAGGCTTGTTTCTCAAAAATAGATTGTGCTGCTTGGGCACTAGAGAGAGGGACGATGCCATCTGATTTCCCAGCAAAGCTACCGACAAAGTTAAGTACCTCTACTTCTTTATCTAATCGATGCTTCCATTTTTGAAAATCGTCATACATTTCTTGATTGAATTGGTAAGGACTACCAATAATAGCGAGCTTGCTCACGGTCAGTTTTTTCTTTTCTAAAAAGCTACTTTCCAATAAACCAGTCAAAACCAGTCCACCATTAGAATGCCCGACTGCCTTGAAGTCTGTAAAATGATAGTGATCAAGAAGGCAGGTTAGAGCTATCTTAAGGGATTCGATTTGCTGCTTGATATTGCTGTAGCCGTCTCGATTGTTCTCGAAGCCAATCACAATTATTGGATTCGGCGCTTTCGTATTCAGTCTTCCCTCCATCTCTATAGAATCATCTTTATTGACTTTTATTTTTAAAAGACTTTGCTTTTTTCTAGAAAAGCGATGGAGCATGCGGATGGTTCCATTGAATCGCTGGATACTAGCTGAACTCCCGGGGACAAAGATAATCGGTCTAATTGGTGGTTTCTTTGACCCTTTAGGAAATTCAAAGGGCTTTCTGTGGGAAGAAAACAGTCTTACAAAGAAACGAATGACTTGTTGAAATAATTTTTTTAACATGTTTCCTCTAGTAGTAGTTTCTAAAAGAACCCAGAACAGTGTGTTCCAGGCCCTTATTAGAAAGAATTATTTCCGTTTTTTCTTATTTTTGCGCATTTGTTTGGCCATCTTGTTCATCGCCCGTTTCATCATAAATTCGCCGGCTTTTCCTTTGAGACCACCACCAAACATTTGGCTCATATCAGGCATTCCAGCGCCTCCGCCAAGAGCTGACAAGTCAGGCATGCCACCTTGTCCCATCATGCCTTCGAGGGCAGACATATCTGGCATTCCGCCAGGCATATTTTTCGGCATGTTATTCGGATTAAGCCCCATTTGTTTCATCATCTTGTTCATATCGCCAGAGAGGACGCCTTGCATCATCTGTTTGGCTTGGTTAAAGTCCTTGATGAATTTATTGACTTCGACAAAGCTGTTTCCTGAACCAGCAGCAATCCGACGACGACGGCTTGGATTTAATAAATCTGGATTTTCGCGTTCAGCTGGGGTCATGGATGATACAATTGCACGTTTGCGAGCAATCTCTCGTTCATCAACCTTGAGGTTCTTCATAGCTGGATTGTTGGCCATCCCTGGAAGCATCTTGAGCAGATCTTCCATTGGTCCCATGTTTTGAACTTGGTCTAATTGATCGATGAAATCGTTGAAGTCAAAGGTATTTTCCCGCATCTTCTCAGCGAGTTCAAGGGAGCGTTTCTCATCGTATTCTTGAGAAGCCTTCTCGATCAGCGTCAGCATATCCCCCATACCGAGGATCCGACCAGACATACGGTCTGGGTGGAAGGTTTCGATATCAGTGATTTTTTCACCAGTACCAGTGAACTTGATTGGTTTCCCAGTAATCTGACGGACAGAAAGGGCTGCACCACCACGGGTATCCCCATCGATCTTGGTCAAGATGACCCCAGTCACTTCGAGCTGTTCATTGAACTCACGCGCCACATTGGCCGCTTCTTGACCGATCATGGCATCGACAACCAAGAGGATTTCGTTTGGCTCAGCAAGGGCTTTGACATCGCGCAATTCGCCCATGAGTTTTTCATCGATTTGCAGACGACCAGCCGTATCGATCAAGACATAGTCATTGTGATTGGCTCTCGCCTGCTCCAAACCTTGACGAACGATCTCTACTGCAGGGACTTCTGTACCAAGTGAGAAGACAGGGACATTGATCTGTTGACCGAGGGTCTTCAACTGGTCGATGGCTGCTGGACGATAGATATCGGCCGCAATCATCAAAGGACGTGCATTCTCTTCCTTGACCAATTTGTTGGCCAATTTACCCGCAAAAGTTGTTTTACCAGCCCCTTGAAGACCGACCATCATGATAATGGTTGGAATCTTTGGAGATTTGATAATTTCTGCTGTTTCTGAACCCAGAATCGCTGTCAATTCTTCATCAACAATCTTCACGATTTGTTGGGCAGGGTTCAAGGTTTCGATGACTTCATGACCTACAGCCCGTTCGCGGACCCGTTTGATGAAGTCTTTTACAACAGGAAGGGCAACGTCGGCCTCTAAGAGGGCTAGACGAATCTCTTTGGTTGCCTCTTGGACATCCGCTTCAGAGATTTTCCCTTTCTTACGAAGATTTTTAAAGACGTTTTGTAAACGTTCGGTTAAACTTTCAAATGCCATACTCTTTCTCCTAGTTTTTCAATTCAGTGGAAATCGTCCGAAATGTTGCAAACATTCTAGTTCTTCGGGTGTGACTTCTTTCATGATTTCATTTGGATATCCCCAACAGCTAAAACCTATTTGCATAGCTTTGGAGATATCATTGGGCGAGATAATCTGTAGTCGAGTAGGAAATACTTCCTGTGCGACTAATAGTTTGCAAGGTATTCCTTGATAAATGACGAGACTGCCCATAATCACTCCCGATTGTCAATGCTTGATAAAATTTCAACCTGCTCTTGTAGAAAAGTATCTTCCGGATAGCGTTCTAAAATCTGATCAAAAATCTGGCTACGTACAATGTAATCGGAATACATATGGAGTTTCATTTCGTAATCTTCCAAAATCTTTTCTGTACGTTTAATATTGTCATAGACCGCTTGACGGCTCACTCCAAACTCTTCTGCAATCTC
>CAKPZX010000022.1 GCA_934215455.1 uncultured Streptococcus sp. | reverse complement strand
TTTTGGATTGTCGAGCAAGACGCAGTGGTTGAGTGGGCTCTACTACGCTGATTTCATCAGCTTTTACAGCCCTACTTAACTGTGCGGAGGTGGGACGACGAAATCGAATTCTAACGAATTACCGATTTCTGTCCCACTCTCATCTTTTTTAAACCTATTTTGTCGCAAGGATAGCGGCTTCTACTGCTGCTTTCTCCCGCTCGATAAGATCAATACGAGCTGCAATTTCTTTAATTCCCATCTTGATATTACGGCTGATCGCCATATCATCCAATTGAGGCTCAAAGAAGGCCTTGTATTCATTCAACCGTTCACGGGTCTTGAAACAGTTAGCTGGGTAGATGACAAACTTATCAAAGCTCATATCACCACCGAGGGCTTTCTTGATCCAATCCCAGTTTTCACGCGCCCAAGTCCAGGTTCTACCTTGGGTAAAGTCATCATGCAAGAAGTTGTAATACCAGCTCATAGCCAAGTCCTGAGGTTTCACCACATCCTTGTTCTTCCACTCCTTCAATAGAGCTTCCAAAGTTTCCTTATCCTTGGTATAAGAAAGTGCAGCCGCCAACTGGCGTTTAAAGTTTCCATCAACTGTCTTCACATAGGTATCCAGGTATTGTTGGCTAAGCGCCTTGGTTTCCTGGTGTTTGATTTGGTTGACCAAGATTTGCAAGCGAATGGCAGCTGGAAGTTTTTCCAAATCAGCTGCGTGCGCTTCAAAGATAGCGCTCGCTTGTGCTTGTGCAGCTTCATCATTGGCCTTGATCATATTAGCAATCATTAGCTGACGAACTTTTTCGTCTTCTTCTGTTTCACCAGGCTTAGCTTCTAGACCCAAGCGTTCAAAGTTGTAACGGTTCAGGCGTTTCAACAACTCATGGAAGGCCGCTTCTGTTTCAGTTCCTTCATCCACAAAGAGACTGATTCCAGCTAAGACGCTCGAAACAGCTGAAACAACCAAGTAGGAACTTTCTTCTGTCAAATGTTCAATCACTGGTAAGAGGCTTGCATAAGAAATTTGACCACTTTCTGCTAAGAGACGGCGTTCTTGAACCACTTGTAGTTTCGAAGTGCTATCCAAGTTAGCAAGTTCAGCAAGGATATCTTCCAACAATTCCCCACGGTAGTCACTGATATAGTGAGCTGTATTTTCTGTATTGAAGCGAAGAGCTCCGCTGTTAGCTGCTTTCAAGGCACTGTAGTTTGGAATTTCTAAGACTT
Organism: uncultured Streptococcus sp.; assembly: GCA_934215455.1. Classification (GTDB taxonomy): domain Bacteria; phylum Bacillota; class Bacilli; order Lactobacillales; family Streptococcaceae; genus Streptococcus. Next base: position 26,057 of record CAKPZX010000022.1, on the reverse strand, counting down.
CAGTCTCCAAAGTATCTGGAATACCTGTCCAGTTGCTATTTAAAGGAACAACCCACTTGCGACCTTTTTCTTCTCTTTCTCCGATGAAGAACTGCTCTTGACGGATGATCAAGGTATCGTTCTCAACAGAAGCTGAGACAACAGGGTATCCTGGTTGCTCCAACCAAGAATCCATAAAGGCTGCGACATCACGACCTGAAGCTTGCCCAAGAGCATCCCAAAGGTCACGACCGATGGTATTGCCGTATTGGTGTTTTTCAAAGTAAATCTTCAACCCTTTACGGAAGGCGTCATCGCCTAACCAACGGCGAAGCATGTGCATGAGACGGCTACCCTTAGCGTAAACGATCGCTGGGTCAAAAAGGGTGTTGATCTCGTCTGGGTGTTTCACTTCCACATGGACAGATTGAACCCCATCGGTTGCATCGCGTTTCAAGGCAGCAGGCACACCGGTTGTTTGGAAGTCTTCGAAGATATTCCAGCTTGGTTCGATAGCATCCAAGCTGACATATTCCATCATATTGGCGAAGCTTTCATTCAACCAGAGGTCATCCCACCATTTCATGGTCACCAGGTTTCCGAACCATTGGTGAGCCAACTCGTGAGCCACCACTAAGGCTACTGTTTGACGGCTTTGGGCAGTCGAATTCTCATCAACAAGAAGGTAGACTTCACGGTAGGTTACCAAGCCCCAGTTTTCCATCGCACCTGAAGAGAAGTCTGGAAGGGCGATATGAAGAGATTGAGGGATTGGATACTTCACGCCATAGTAGTCTTCGTAGAATTCAATAGCACGAACGGCAATATCTAAAGAGAAATCTAAGTTTTCTAATGGGTGAGCTTTTGTTGAATAGACTCCGACAAGGGTTCCATTCTTAGTCTTAGCTGTCACTCCTTGAAGATCTCCAGCAGCAAAGGCCAAGAGGTAAGAAGACATGCGAGGAGTTGTGTCAAACTTCCAAATACCTGTTTCTTTACGGTTTTCCACATCGATTTCAGGCATATTTGAAAGGGCAATTTCACCTTCTTCTTGGTCAAATTTCAAAGAAAGATCAAACGTTGCTTTGGCTTCAGGCTCGTCCACACTTGGAAAGGCTTCACGCGCAAAATGGCTCTCAAACTGAGTTGAGAGGACTTCCTTCTTCACACCATCAATACTGTAGTAAGATGGGTAAATCCCAGTCATATTGTCAGTGATCTTACCAGAATAGGTCAGGGTAACTGTCACTTGACCTGTGCCTTCCAATTCAACATAAACCGCTTCATTGGTATCATCAACCGTAAATGGACGGGCTTGACCGGCTACTTCTACTGTTTCGATGGTCAAATCCTTTTGGTGAAGCGAGATCTTGTCCGCCTTAGCTTGACCTGTGATCACCACACGACCGCTAAAGGTCTTAGTTTTACGATTTAAATCTAAAAACACTTCATAATGTTCTGGAACGAATGTTTCTACAAAATGTGCAACTGCTTGCATAATTTCCTCCTTTAAATGTTTTACGCTTTTCCAATCAAAAGCCCTAATAAAACTATTTTATCACAAAGTTGGGATAAAAGAAAAGACAAGCATGACAATGCCTGTCTGAGATCGAAAAGACTCCATGATCTTACATTTCGATAATTTTACCTGTTTCAAAGTAAACTACCCATTCACAGATATTTTTTGCATAATCTCCGATGCGTTCCAAAAAGTTGATCACTTGGAAATAATCACGACCAGTCACGATAGACTCTGGATTTTTCCGAATTTCTTCTGTTGCTAATTCTTGGATGCTATCGAAGTAATGGTTGATGACTTCATCTCGTGAAGCAACTTCATAGGCCAAATCCACATCGCCTTTGAGGTAAACATCTAGTGTCGCTTCGACAAAATCTTTGACTTCACGGCCCATCTTGCTGATTTCTTCCTCAACAGATTGGATACGGACTTCCCCTTTCATGCGAATCGTTGCCTTGGCAATTGATACTGCGTGGTCCCCCATCCGCTCCAAATCAGAAACTGCTTTTAAGACAGTCATCACGACACGAAGGTCTTGTGAAACCGGCTGTTGAAGGGCGATAATCTCAAAAGACTTACGCTCTAACTTCACTTCGTATTCGTTGATCTCCGCATCATCTTCAATGACCTGACGGGCCAATTCACGGTCATGGGTCACGAAAGCACGAACTGTACGGTTGATCTGACTCAACACTTCATTTCCCATTGCATAAAACTGGTTATGCAACTTCTCTAAATCTTCTTCAAATTGAACTCGTAACATTTTATTTTCTTCCTATCCAAATTTACCAGAGACATAGTCTTCTGTTTCTTTCTTAGCTGGGTTCAAGAACATTTCATTGGTGTCATTGTACTCGATCAAATCCCCATCCAAGAAAAAGGCTGTTTTATCGGAAATCCGACTTGCTTGTTGCATGGAACGTGTCACCAAGAGCATAGTGTAGCGGTCTTTTAGTCCATACAAGGTTTCTTCAATCTTGCCAGCTGAAATTGGGTCCAGCGCTGAAGTTGGCTCATCCAAAAGAATAATCTTTGGACTGGTCGCAAGAACCCGCGCCACACAGACCCGCTGCTGCTGACCACCGGAAAGTCCAATAGCCGAATCATGCAGGCGATCCTTGACTTCATCCCAGATGGACGCGCGTTTCAAAGAGGTTTCAACTGCTTCATCCAAGACAGCCTTGTCCTTGACACCATTAATCATCAATCCATAGGTCACATTATCATAAATGGACATTGGGAAAGGATTGGGCTGTTGGAAGACCATTCCGATTTCCTTACGCAATTCGACCGTATCGGTCCGTGGTCCATAGATATTATGTCCATTGTAGAGGATGGTTCCTGTGGTGGTGACCTCATGGTTGAGGTCACCCATGCGGTTAATGGCTTTTAAAAGGGTAGATTTCCCTGATCCTGAAGGACCAATCAAGGCTGTAATCTCTTTTGGAGCAAAGTCCAAGGAGACGCTATTTAGAGCCTTCTTTTTATTGTAATAAACCGACAAGTCCTTGACTTGCAAAATTGGTTCTGTCATTCTATTTTCCTTTTTGTTGTCATTTTACTTTATCCAAAGTGACCCGATACATAATCGTTGGTCGATTGCAATTTCGCATTTTGGAAAATATTCGAAGTCTTATCGTACTCGATGAGGTTTCCAAGGTAGAAGAAACCGGTATAATCGCTAGCACGGGCTGCTTGTTGCATGCTATGGGTCACGATGACAATGGTATAATCCTTCTTCAACTCAAGCATGGTTTCTTCTAGCTGCGCTGTTGCGATCGGATCAAGTGCTGAAGCTGGCTCGTCCATGAGTAGGATATCTGGCTTCACAGAGATAGCCCGGGCGATACAGAGTCGTTGCTGTTGACCACCTGAAAGTGTCAGGGCTGATTTATGAAGATCATCCTTGACCTGATCCCATAGAGCTGCCTGTTTCAAAGAAGTTTCGACCAATTCGTCCAAGATCTTCTTGTCTTTCACCCCAGCACGTTCATGCGGGAAGGTGATGTTTTTATAAATCGATTTGGCAAAAGGATTGGGCCGTTGGAAAACCATCCCAATGTGCTTGCGCATTTCATAAACATTGATATCTGGACGATTGACATCGATTCCTTCATACCAAATTTCACCCGTTACACGCGCAATATCGATGGTATCGTTCATCCGGTTCAAACTACGGAGATAGGTTGATTTCCCAGATCCTGAAGGACCGATCAAGGCTGTAATCTTATTCTTTTCAAACTGCATGTCAACGCCTTTGATGGACTCGTTCGTTCCATAATAGACATGCAAATCTTTGGTCGATAGGACCACCTTTTCTTCAGGAAAAGTAATGATGTGTCTCTCATCCCAATTGTATTTTGACATTTCTTCTCCTTTAAGCAGATGTTAGTTTTTTATGGAGGTAACTTCCGAGTTTGCGGGCTCCAAAGTTAAAGATCAAGATAAAGATCAAAAGAACGGCGGCCGAACCAGCTGAGACTTCGATCGAGTCTGGAATAGTTCCTTCACTGTTGACCTTCCAGATATGGACAGCCAAGGTTTCAGCCTGACGGAAGATCGAAATCGGGCTGGTCACACTAAAGATATTCCAGTTTGACCAATCAAGAGCTGGAGCCGATTGACCTGCTGTATAGATCAAGGCAGCGGCTTCCCCAAAGATCCGTCCTGAGGCTAAGACGACCCCAGTGATAATACTTGGAAGAGCTTCTGGTACCACGACATGGATCACAGTTTCCCAGCGAGACAAGCCCAATGCTAGACCTGCTTCGCGCTGCGTATGGTGGACGTGCTGCAAACTATCTTCGATATTGCGGGTCATCTGTGGCAGGTTAAAGACAGTCAAGGCCAAGGCCCCTGAAATGATCGAAAATCCGTATTTGAACTGGACAACGAAGACCAAGTAACCAAAGAGACCTACAACGACAGATGGCAAAGAAGACAAGATCTCAATACAGGTCCGAACCAAATTGGTCAAGCGACCTTTTTTAGCGTACTCAGAGAGGTAAATCCCAGCTCCAAGAGAAAGTGGGAAGGAAATCACCAAGGTAATGACCAAGAGGAAGAAGGAATTATACAATTGAATTCCGATCCCTCCTCCTGCTTGGTAAGAAGAAGATTTCCCAGTCAAGAAGTGCCAAGATACATGGGGCAAGCCACGGACCAAGATATAAAGGATCAATGAGGCAAGAATCGCAACGATGATCCCTGAAATAGCATACAGCACTCCTGTGGCAATTTTATCCATTCGTTTAGCGTGCATAGTTCTTCTTACCTCTTTCTTTCGTAATCAGTTTAATCACACTGTTAAAGGCAAGACTCATGAGGAGCAATACCAAGGCGAGTGACCAAAGGACATTGTTATTGACCGTACCCATGACGGTATTTCCAATTCCCATCGTCAAAATAGAGGTGAGGGTGGAAGCTGGTGTTGTGAGCGAGGTTGGCACCACTGCCGAGTTTCCGACTACCATCTGGATCGCCAAGGCTTCCCCGAAGGCACGCGCCATACCAAAGACAACCGCTGTAAAAATTCCTGAGCGGGCTGCCTTGAGCGTGACATGCCAAATGGTTTGCCAGCGGGTCGCACCCATGGCCATACTAGCTTCCCGGTAATGACGGGGCACAGCTCGGAGGCTATCGGTCGTCATAAAGGTGACAGTTGGCAGGATCATAACAAAGAGGACAAAGACCCCTGAGAGAATCCCAAAACCAGTCCCTCCAAAGAGACTACGCGTAAATGGGACGACGACTTGAAGGCCAATAAATCCGTAAACAACTGAAGGAATTCCCACTAAGAGCTCAATGGCTGGTTGCAAGAAACGAGCTCCTTTAGGAGAGACTTCTGTCATGAAAACTGCCGCACCAATGGCAAACGGCGTTGCCAAGAGGGCAGAAAGCAAGGTTACAATAAAGGAACCTAGAATCATGGGTAGGGCTCCGAATTCCTTTGCAGCAGGATTCCAAGTACTCCCAAATAGAAAACTAAAGATATTGACTTTATTGACAAAGAAAGTCGATAAACCTTTTTGGGCCACGAAAATCAAAATCATGGCAACGACGACAACAATCAAACTCATACATAAAAAAGTAATGGTTTTCCCAAATTTTTCTAGGCGGGAGTTTTTTGATTTCGTCAGCATTTTTTTTGCTACTTCGTTCATTTTTTACCTAATTCTTTTATTTTTTTGTCACATTCCCTTTTAAATCACGGGTGACTTTCATATCATTGATTGGGATATAGCCCATCTTACCAACAACCTTTTGCTGGATCTCATCGGTCATCATGTAGTCAATGAATTTTTTAGACAACTCATTGGGTTTTCCCTTAGTATACATGTGTTCGTAGGACCAGATTGGCCAGTTATTGTTGACGACATTAGCTTTGGTTGGTTGATAGCCATTAAGCTTCATGGTTTTGACACTGCTATCCAAGTAGGTAAAGGCTAGATAAGAGATGGCTCCTGGCGTTTGAGAAACGATGTTTTTCACCATTCCATTAGAGTCTTGCTCTTGGGCCTGCTTGGGTTGTTTGCCATCCATGATAATGGCATCAAAGACAGCACGGCTACCAGAACCAACTGCACGGTTCACAATCGTGATTTCAAGATCTGGACCTCCCAATTGCTTCCAGTTGGTATATTCACCCGTAAAGATCTTTCGCAATTGCTCTGTTGTCAAATTATCTACTGAGATATTTTTATTGGCAATGATGGCTGTCCCTGCTACGGCTACCTGGTGATCGACCAGACTAGAAGCATCAATTCCAGATTTTTCCTCCGCAAACAGGTCACTATTTCCGATATCTACAGCGCCTGATTGAACTTGTGAAAGTCCTGTACCAGAACCTCCTCCTTGTACATTCACAATCTTACCAGGATGTTCTTCAATGTAGCGATCTACTACTCCTTCAACCAAGGGTTGTAAGGCAGTCGATCCGACAGCAGTGATGGATTCTCCGCGATCGATCCAAGAAGCACAAGCAGATAAACTTCCTGCTAATGCGATCGTTGCTAGTCCTAGGATCAGCTTTTTAGACTTTTTCAAATCATGTCTCCTTGATATTTCACTATTTCACTTATGATTTTGACAAGTTTTTTTCAAAAAAACCTGTACTTCCACTATATCATAGAACGGGTTCTTTGCCCAGCATTTTACCTAAAACGAAGCCCCTTTGGATAGAAATTTTTCAGGGTCTGTCCGGTCACTTTGGCAAAGCCCAAACCATTGCCTTCAACCAGGACCTGGTACCATCCATTTGGATGCGTTTCCCTCAATTGGACCGTCTCTCCCGCCACATAATGAACAAAGTCCTCAGGCGTGATCGAAACGGACTCTTTGACTTCACTCGGTCTCAATGCTAGACCAAGGGCAAAACTAGGTTCAAATCGATTTTTCTTGAAGGTCCCTAGGTGCAAGCCATTTCGGGCAATTTTTACTTTTCGCAAATCTGGTAAACCAAGTGGAACCAAGTAGAGTTCATCTCCAAAAGTTTCGAGGACACCTTCTAGAGTGATCTTCAAGTGTTTCTTAGAAAACTCCTGCCACCATTTCTTTTGCTCCGCAGATAATTGGTCCATTTTGGAAGGGATTTTGGCAGGACGATTCTCTCCTAGATAACGGAACTTAGCAACAAATTGTCCCTCCCCTTTAAAGAGATGAGGATACATGCGCGCCGTTTCTGGATGGTCAATGCCTTCTGCCATACCATTGATCTTCTCGATCGTTTCCAGCTCCAGATCATAGTTTTCCAAAAGCCAGGATACGACCTCTTCATTTTCCTCTGGAGCCCAGGTACAGGTTGAATAAACCAAGGAACCACCTGGAACCAACATCTTGAGAGCATCCTCTAGAATCTCTCTTTGAAGGAGACTGCACTCTCGAGGATAATCAATGGACCAATAGTCCATGGCATCAGGTTGCTTACGAAACATCCCCTCACCTGAACACGGGGCGTCTAGTACAATCAGATCAAAAAAGCCGGAGAAAACTTTGGCCAGACGATCGGCAGACTCATTGGTTACCAGCACATTTCGCGCACCAAAGCGTTCGACATTCTCTACGAGAATTTTCGAGCGTCCCTTGTGGATTTCATTGGAGACCAAGAGTCCCTGATTATCCAAATAAGACAAGAGTTGGGTGGTCTTTCCTCCAGGAGCTGCCGCTAAGTCCAAGACCTTCATCCCTGGTTTCGGCTGGGCGACTTGGGCCACTATCTGAGCTGCTGGCTCTTGCGAATAGACCAAGCCCGTTGCGTGTTCGATGGATTTACCTGAGACCTTTCCATAATGGCCCCAAGGGGTATTGGGTATCGGATCATCAAATGATTTTTGCGCTTCTTTCAAGGGATTAGTCCGAAAGGCCGATACTGCTTCTTGCTCAAAGGTCGCAAAAAAAGCAGCAGCATCCTCACCTAGAAGATGCTGGTATTTTTCTTTAAAACCATTGGGAAAATTCATTTAACTTCTCCCTTTCTTAAGATAGGTTTGAATTTCTGTTAACTTCACTTTTGGAACCATCATAATGGGTTCCACTGACTGGTAATTAGGTTTATCTCCATTTAGATTTAAAACGGTATAGCCCAACTGTTCGCCCATGATCGCAGCTGCGGCATAATCCCAGGGCCAGATGTAGCTAAAATAAGCTAGAATCCCACCTGAGAGAATTTTTGAAAAACTAATACCGGCACTTCCGTAGACCCGAATGCCAAGAGAATCCATACCAAGATCTGCCATGCCCCAGTCATTTTTCTCAAGCATGCCAACATTTGAAGCAATCAAAAAGTTTTCTAGAGGTTGGTCCACAAAAGGGGTTAGTTCAACCTCATTTCGATAAACAGGGAATTCTCCACCCCCGTAAAAAAGGTGATCCCGCATCACATCGTAGATCAGGCCAAACTGACCAATTCCGTTTTCAAAATAGGCCACCATCACCGCAAAATCTTCCTTTTGGGTCACAAAATTATTGGTCCCATCAATGGGATCAATCACCCAAACAGAACCTTCTGAAATCGGTGAACGAAGGCCATCTTCCTCCGCAAAAATCCGATCATCTGGGTAGCGATGTGTGATTTTTTCAACCAAATCCTTTTGAACCTGTTGGTCCATCTGGGTGACTAAATCTGTCGGCCCCGTCTTTTTTGAGATCATCAAGTCATCATGGAGATGAAGACGCAAGTAGTCTCCAGCCTCTAAAACGATTTGTTTGGCAAACTCTAATTTATTCTTCAAGAGAAAACCATCCTTCCTCTTTTTGCTTTGCAGCCTGGGTCGCACGATAGAGAGAATAACCGCTCACTTCTTCGAACTCCCGTCCAAGACGCTTTTCTTCTCCGATACTAGGCACGACCTTCTTAAAAGCGCGGTAGGCTTCCATGTATTCTTTGGCCTCTACCTTACTTTCATAGGCTTCTTCAACTTTATTGAAAAAAGAAAGCACTGAAGCAAGCTCTTCAGTGCTCCACGATAAGTCCAGTGGGTAACTATAATTTTTTTGCATTCGACATACTTCTTAGTTTATTTCTGCTCTTAGAGTGGCAGAGCGTAACTCTTGTTTGCGATAACTCCGTGGCAAGAAGGCCCGAATTTCATCTTCGTTAAAGCCAATCTGCATGCGTTTGTTATCTAAAATAATGGGTCTCCGCAAGAGACTTGGATTTTCCTCAATCAGACGGATCAAGGCTGAGATGGATAAATCTTCAACATCAACATCCAATTTTTGAAAAATTTTTGAACGAGTTGAAATAATGTCGTCTGTTCCGTTTTCGGTCAAGGCCAATATACTTGTCAACTCCTGTTTGCTCAAAGGACTTGTCATAATATTGTGTTCTTTAAATGGAACATCGTGCTTTTTTAACCAAGCCCGAGCTTTTCGACATGATGTACAACTCGGCGATAAAAATAATGTAATCATGTGGTTCACTTCTTTTTTTATATATAACTATCTGACTCTATTATACAAAAAAAATAGGTGCTTGAAAAGCGCTTTTTTGATTTCTAGGCGATTTTTCTGAATTTTAGTGGAAAAAAGAAATCCCTTTCATTTTTCCCAAGAAGAGGCCCGAAAAAAGAGAGTGGGACAGAAATCGGTCATTCGTTAGAATTCGATTTCGTCGTCCCACCTCCGCACAGTTGAGTAGGGCTGTAAAAGCTGATGAAATCAGCGTAGTAGAGTCCACTCAACCACTGCGTCTTGCTCGACAATCCAAAAACAATTGAGAGGCTAGGACTTTTGTCCCAGCCTCTTGGTCCAGTTTCGTGAAACTGCTTCATCTTCTTCTAGTTGCGCCACTAGTTGATCGATCCCATCAAATTTGACCATTTCTCGAATCTTATCTAACCAATGAATGGTCAGGGTATGACCGTAGATATCTCCTGTAAAATCAAAGAGATTGACTTCGAAACGAAGCTCTTTTCCATCAAAGGTGACATTTTTCCCGACAGAAGCCATCCCACGGTAGGTCTGCCCTTTAAAATCGACATCGACTACATAAACCCCATCTGATGGGAGATAGGTCCGGTCAATCGGTGCTAGATTGGCGGTAGGATAGCCAATGGTGCGGCCACGCGCATCCCCGTGCACGACTATTCCCCGACTGGATAAAGGGTGACCAAGTAAACGGGCAGCTTCTTGGACTCGTCCTTCTAGGACAGCCTGACGAATGCGGGTCGAACTAATCTTTTCCCCCTGATCCAATACAGGAGAAATGACTTCCACTTGACCATCAAAATAAGCAGCTAAGTCAGAGGCCGTTTTCTTATCAGAGCCAAAACTATAATCAAATCCAGCAATTAAAACTCGGGCTCTCAAGGCTTTGACAAATTGATCGACAAATTCTTTCGCTGTTTTAGAAGCAAAATCGGTCGTAAAATCAATGAGGAAGAGCTCATCCACTCCTAGTTCGTTTAATTTTTGGAACCGATCCTCAGGGCTCTGCAAATGAAGTAGTAATTCTGGTTGGTAGCGAACAAAGGCTAACTTAGGAGATTCAGGGAAGGTTAACAAAGCGACCTTCAAGCCTTTTTCATCCGCTATCTGACGCGCCTTTTTAAAGAGTTCTTGATGCCCCAGATGCAGGCCATCAAAGTAGCCCAGAACCAAAACTGTCTCATTCTCCAAATGGATCTGGTTAGCAGTAGTAATCGTACGAATATTCATGAATTTATTGTAACACACTTTCTGTTAGAAAGACTTTTCGAGGTTTGTAAAGTTCTTCTCTTTTTTCTAAAATGGCTACTAATTTCCCTTGGTAAAAAGCAGCTAACTCTTTGGAGTCACTCTCAACTGGAATAAAACGTCCCACTTGGACTTCGCCAACCTCTTCGACTGTCAGCTCTACTTTTTCCAGATCTCCGGTGCCAATTTCAAGTGGGTGAAGAAAGCTCAAATCTCCTTGGGCTACTTTTTCAGCCACATCTTCCAAGGTCAGAGCATCATCCAGTGACAAACCGGCAGCACTGGTTCGGGTCAGATGAGACATATGGGCTGCGTAGCCCAGTTTTTGACCAAGGTCCACCGACAAGGTCCGGATATAGGTTCCCTTGCTACATTTGACCCGGAAACGAAAACGGGCTAGACTTTCTTCATAGCTAATCTCACTAGTGCGCGTGAATTCATATATGGTTACCTGCCGTACAGGGCGTTCCACTTCTTCTCCTACCCGCGCATATTCATAGAGCTTACGTCCATTGACCTTAACCGCTGAATACATAGGTGGTATTTGCTCGATTTCTCCAACCATTTGGGCAATCATGCGGTCCACCTCTGCTATATCTAAAGGGGCTTCCACTGGGGTCCGCTCTACGACTTCCCCACTGGCATCCTCCGTCGTGGTAGAAAATCCCAGAGTGATTTCTCCTTCATAGACCTTGCCTTCATCTTGCATGAATTCGACCATCCGTGTCGCCTTTCCAACTGCAATCGGAAGCACTCCCACCACATCCGGATCCAGCGTTCCCCCATGGCCAATCTTCTTAGTTCCTAAGATTTTTCGCAGTTTAAAGACCACATCATGTGAGGTCATGCCTGCTTCTTTTTTTACATTGATAATTCCGTCCATCTGATTTGCTCTTTCTAACTGATTGTGTGACCATCCGGGCCACCGACCCTTTATTATACCATGAAACAAGACTTCTTGTCCCTCTTTCCCCTTCCCATGAACCCCTAAAAAATCCCGTAGCAGATTTCAGACTTTTTAAAATGGGTTTGATACAATAGAAAGCGAAAGAAGGTGTAACATATGTTAATGTATGATGTTATTGTGATTGGATTTGGTAAAGCTGGTAAAACACTTGCAGCGAAATTATCAAGCCAAGGAAAAAAAGTTGCTCTGATTGAAAAGAGCAAGTCTATGTACGGTGGTACTTGTATCAATATCGCTTGTATTCCCACCAAGACCTTGATTGTTGCAGCAGAAAAAGGCTTGGATTTTGAGCAAGCCATGAATGAGAAAAATGCAGTCACTACTCGTCTCAATGGCAAGAACTACGCAACCATTGCTGGAACTGGCGTAGACATTATCGATGCGACTGCTCGTTTCGTTTCTAACAAGGTCATCGAAATTCAAGCTGGAGATGAAAAGGAAGAATTGACAGCTGAAACCATTATTATCAATACTGGTGCTGTGCCAAATGTCCTTCCAATCCCAGGATTGGCTGAAAGTAAATTTGCTGTGGATTCAACTGGCATTCAACGTTTGGAAAACCTACCTAAACGCCTCGGCGTCCTTGGCGGTGGACCAATTGGATTGGAATTTGCCCATCTCTATAATACCTTGGGCAGCCAAGTAACGGTGCTGGATGCTTCTGAAACATTCTTGCCACGGATCGAGCCAAGTATTGCAGCTCTTGCAAAAAGCTACCTTGAAGAAGACGGTATTCAATTCTTGCAAGGCGTTCATACCCAAGAAATCAAAGATGGTGACCATAGCTTAACGGTTGTCACAGATAAGGGAGACTTCGAGTTCGATATCCTTCTCTACGCAACAGGACGTAAGCCAAACACAGCTGGACTTGGTCTTGAAAACACAGATATCCAAGTCACTGATCGTGGAGCGATCCAAGTCAACCGTCATTTGGAAACCAACGTCCCTGGTGTCTTTGCAGTTGGGGATGTCAATGGTGGTCCTCAGTTCACCTATATGTCACTCGATGACTTCCGCATTGTCTTCAACTACCTTACAGGCGATGGTAGCTACAATCTCGAAACTCGTCACAATTATGCGACAACACTCTTTATTGCTCCTCCACTTGCCCAAGTCGGCTTGACCGAGCAAGAAGCACGTGACAAAGGACTTCCAGTTGCTGTTAAAGAATTGCCAGTTGCTGCCATGCCTCGTGGACACGTCAATGCAGACCTTCGAGGTGCCTTCAAAGCCGTGGTCAACCCAGAAACCAAAGAAATTCTTGGAGTGACGCTCTTTGGAGAAGCTGCAGGCGAAATCATCAATCTGATCACCATGGCGATGGACAACAAGATCCCTTATACTTACATTGCAAAACAAATCTTTACACACCCAACCATGGCAGAAAACCTAAACGATCTCTTTGCGATTTAACTAACATAAAAAAGCTGGAAAATATTCCAGCTTTTTTTAGTTTAAGAATTCACTGACAGCCTCTTGAAATACTTTATTTTCTTCATAAAGAGCATGCCCAGAATGCTTTAGAATAAGGAGCTGACAACCCGAAATCGCTTTTGCCAGTTCCTTAGATCCGTCCACACCAATTACATCATCTTCAAGCGCACCAAGGACCAAGGTCGGACATTGAATTTCTTTTAAGACCTCAAGGCTATTATGTTCCAGGCAAGACTGAGACTGAATGGCAATTCGTTTCTCATCCTTCATTCGTCCCAAACGACCCATGATATTATAAAGCAACCGCCACTTTTGATAGCTCTTTTGCGTGTAGGAATGCTTTGCAATATCCAGCATGAGATGCTTAAAATTTCCAGATTGACTAAGTTGTTGCCAATGCTCAATTCGTTCTCTAGCAAGTTGACTAGGTTTTGCAGTGGTCACGGCTAAGATGAGCTTTTGAACCTTTTTAGGGAAATCTGCAGCTAGCCATTGAGCAATCATTCCACCTTGTGAAATCCCCATAACATAAGCGGTATCTAAGTTCAGCGCCTCCATTGCTTCTGCTACATCTGCTGCCATATCCCGCGTCGTATAGCCCCTCCTCAACTCATTGATTCGAGAAAAAACATAAATTTTGTAACGTTTGGCAAGTAGACGATACGAGAGAGAAAAGAGCTGGGCCCTTCCTTTAACGGTCTGCAACCCATCCCCCAAGCCTGGTATGATCACTAATTTCTGTTTACCTTTACCAAATGTTACATAGTCCATGGTTTTCCCATTCATGGACAAGGTAGCGTTCTTAGCTGAATACAAAGATTATTCTCCTTTCAGAGCATCAAACTTGGCCTTCATGGTTGGATTTTTCCGTGTCAATTTTTTAACGGAAACATCATCCAACTTGTTGTTAGCGAGGCGGAGTTGGTTTTCTGATGTGGTCAAGAATTTCTTGACTTCTTCCATCCGTTTGATGGCTTTGTCGATTTCATCAATGGCCTTGCCAAAGTTGACAGAAGCAGAATTGTAGTTCTTAGCAAAGGCTACTTTGAAGGCATCCAGGTCTTCTTCAAAGTGGGTAATATCAATATTTTGTTCACGGACAAGCGCCAATTCCTGCTTGTATTTAAGGGAATTGAGGGCCGCATTGCGCAAGAGTCCAATGATCTGGATAAAGAACTGAGGACGGACCACATACATCTTCTCATACTCATGACTGACATCGACAATCCCTGTGTTAAAGTAGTCGTTATCTGCTTCAAGCATGGTCACTAAAACCGCATATTCACAGTTCTTTTCCCGACGATCCTTGTCCAACTCTTTATAGAAATCGGCATTCTTATGCTTCTTCTCTGTCCCGTCGGCTTCATTCTTCATCTCGAACATAATGGAGATAATCTCTACCCCATTTTCATCGCATTCGCGGAAGATAAAGTCGCCTTTAGACCCACGCGCTGAGACCTTGTTATCCTTTTCAAAGTAAGCATTTGGGAAGGCAAAACTGCGAACCTTGTTGAATTCACTTTCCGCAAACTGTTCCAAACTTTCACCGATGGCCTTGGTTGACTGTTGGGCCTTAAAATTCTTGTAGAACTCGACCTGTTCATTGGCTGCCTTAAGCTGAGCCTCATAATTTTGTTTGACAGAAGCTAGGGACAGTTCATTTTCCTTCTCTTGAAGGAGCAATTGGTTTTGTACCTGATCACGCTCCTTCTCCAAATTAGAAAGCGTCTTTTGCAGCTGGTTCTCATGCTCCAAGCGCAAGGTGGCCAATTGATTCTCCAGTGCTTGCACTTCTTTTTCTTTCTCCAGCAAGCTTTGGCTAGCTGTTTGCTCCACCTCTTTTTTGGCCAATTCTTTTTCAGTATCAAACTGTTGAATCTGGTTTTGTAACTGGGCAATTTCTTGGTCCTTCTTGGATAACTTCTCTTGTTGCTCATTAAGGGCCTTTTGCTCAGCTAAAGCCAACTCTTGCCGAATCCGCTCATGAATTTCCTTGTCAAACTCAGCTGTCCGTACCTGTGACAAGAGCTCGCTGTATTGACTTTCGTTGACTGTAAAGACTTCCCCACAGTTGGGGCACTTGATTTCGTTCATAGCATGCCTCTTTCTCTATTCTTAGTATATTATATCATGCTACCAGTAAAATCAAAACCAGCAAACAAGGCTTGCTGGTTTTAACTGAATATTCATTTCTCTATTGAGACTTTCCTTAAGTGAGGACGGACGGTAGCGACTCCCTTTGGGATTCCATACCTTAGATTTGAGCCTTCCGTCTCAAATCTACCGAGCACCAGAAACTAATACGTTTCTGGTGCTTTCCTCACGGCGAAAAGTCTCAATCTATTTTGCACTAGTTCCAAAATATCTTTTTTCAATAGTCTCATTCAGTAATAACTTTAGATTTCTGAAAAGATGTTACTTGTTTATAATCTGAAACAGTGGACTTAGCTTACTGGTCTCCACTTATTTCTTCTCAATCGGCGCGACACTGGCCAAGAGTTTTTTGAGACCCACTTCTGGGAAGTTGATCTTGAGTTCTTGGGTACTACCACTACCAGATACTTCTAGGACAGTCCCTTCGCCCCACTTCTTGTGAATGGCAATATCACCAATGGACCAAGCGACGCTTTCTTTAGCAGCAGCTCGGTTACTATTACCAAAAGGTAGGCTTGATGACGTGAGAGCACTTGGGGCTGCTTGTCTCTTGCGCTCTTGAAGGGCTTGTGACAAGCTCATGCCTTTTCCAAAGGTCGTTCCGCCTCCATTGCTATAAGAAGCCTTAAAGCTGGTATTAACTGGACGGGCTAATCCCTGATAGGTCAATAAATCCGAGCTAATTTCATTGATAAAACGCGTCGGACGGTTGTAGCTGGTTCGTCCAAAGAGCAAACGTGAGTTAGCATTGGTCAAGAAGAGAACCTTCTCTGCCCGTGTAATCCCTACATAAGCCAAGCGACGCTCTTCTTCCAACTCATCTGGATCCTCAGCCGCACGACTAAGAGGAAAGACATTTTCTTCCATCCCAATCAAGAAGACGACTGGGAACTCCAATCCCTTGGCTGCATGAAGAGTCATCAAGGTCACTTCTGAAGTTTCTTGGGCCCCATCATCTGTATCGGCAATCAAAGCCAAATCGTTCAAGAAACGACTCAAGGTTTCCACACCTGATTCGTCTTCGACGGTCTCTCCATTTTCATCAAAATTCTTAGTAACAGATAGGAACTCTTGGATATTTTCGATGCGGGCCTGACTTTCCAAATTTCCCTGATTGGTTAGGGCCGTCATATAGCCCGTCTTGTCAAGGACTTCTTCGACCAACTCTGTAATGGTCAGCTGGTCCAATCTTTCTCTCAAATCAAGAATGAGATTGGCAAAGTCCCAGATGGATTGAGCTGCCTTTCCTTTGATGCCAGAGAGCATGATATTGGCTGAAGCATCCAGGAGTGAGGACTCTTGCATTTGAGCAAAGTCGCGAATCTTATCCACTGTACCTGGTCCGATTCCCCGCTTGGGTTCATTGATAATGCGCTCAAAACTGATATTGTCACTGAGGTTGGCAATCAAGTTCAGATAAGCAATGACATCCCGAATTTCCTTCCGGCTGTAGAACTTGGTTCCCCCTACCATGGTGTAGGGAATGTTGGACTTGAGCAGGGCTTCTTCAATGGTCCGGGACTGGGCATTGGTCCGGTAGAGAACGGCAAAATCACGGTGTTTGTAGCCAGCTTCGCGACTCAGCTCTTCAATCGTTTTAGCAACAAAGACCGCTTCATCCTGCTCGTCATTAGCCCGGTAATAGACAATCTCTTCCCCGTCTTCATTTTGTGTCCAGAGATTCTTCGGACGGCGGTGGCGATTGTTTTTAATGACATCATTGGCAGCTTGCAGGATGGTTTTAGTGGAACGATAATTTTCCTCCAACAAAACGACCTTGGCGTCAGGATAATCCTTTTCAAAGTCCAGGATATTCTGCATATCCGCTCCCCGCCAACCATAAATAGACTGGTCCGCATCCCCAACGACACAGATATTTTTAAAGCGAGAAGCCAAGAGTTTGACCAATTGGTATTGAGCATGGTTGGTATCTTGGTACTCATCCACGTGGATATATTGGAACTTCTGCTGGTAATAGGTCAGCACATCTGGATGCTGATCAAAAAGACGTAAAGTCAGCATGATCAAATCATCAAAGTCCACAGCTTCTGACTGACGAAGTTCTTTTTGGTAAGCCTCATAGCACTTGGCGACGATCTGGGTATACATATCTCCCGCTTGGGCAGCATAGGCCACTTCATCAATCAGATCATTTTTGGCATTGGAAATGGTCCCCAAAATGGTCCGTTCATTCCATTTCTTAGGATCCAAATTCAAGGACTTCAAGATCCGCTTCATCAAGGTCCGTTGTTCTCCTGGATCTACAATGGTAAAATTGCGATTGTAGCCAATGTGATCCGCATCTCGGCGAAGGATACGCACACACATGGAGTGGAAGGTGGCAATCAAGCAATCTTGGGTGGCTGGATTTAACTGATAAGCCCGCTCCTTCATCTCCCGAGCGGCTTTATTGGTAAAGGTAATGGCCAAAATATTCCAAGGATTGACCATTTTTTCATCGATCAAGTAAGCGATGCGGTGGGTCAAGACACGTGTCTTACCAGAACCAGCCCCCGCCATGATCAAGAGGGGACCTTCTGTCGTTTGGACCGCCTCTGCTTGGCGATCATTCATACCATTCAATAAAGGATTCATCTCATACTCCTCATTCATTCAATCGTTCTATTATACCACATTTTCGCCCTTTCTCCTTTTGGAAACAGTTGGCATCATTTGAATTTTGCACTCAAAAAGGCTATAATAAAGGCTTAAGAAGAACGAATATTTCCTCATCAACAACGATCCAAGTTTTTCGCTTAGGAGGAAATCTACAGAAGTCTGGAGGAGTTATCAGTGAATCAATCACAAAGTAATTTAAAACTAGCCGAACGTGGAGCCCTGATCAGTATTGTCGCCTACCTGATTCTTTCCGCAGCTAAATTAGCAACAGGACATCTCCTTCACTCCTCCAGTTTGGTCGCGGATGGTTTTAATAACTTATCCGATATTATCAGTAACGTCGCCCTTCTCATCGGCATTCGCATGGCCCGCCAGCCAGCTGACCGCGACCACCGATTTGGTCATTGGAAGATTGAAGATCTAGCTAGCCTGGTAACTTCCATCATCATGTTTTATGTGGGCTTCGATGTCCTACGAGATACCGTTCAGAAAATCCTCAGTAGGGAAACCACTGTCATTGATCCTTTAGGGGCCATTGTCGGAGTTGGATCAGCCCTTGTCATGTTTGCGGTCTATCTTTATAACCGGACTTTAGCTAAGAAAGCTCAATCCAAGGCCCTCAAGGCAGCTGCCAAAGACAACCTGTCTGACGTGGTCACTTCTTTAGGAACCTCTGTTGCGATTGGAGCTAGTGCTCTTAACTATCCGATTGTGGACCAATTAGTGGCCATCGTTATTACCTTCTTTATCCTAAAAACTGCCTACGACATTTTCATTGAATCCTCCTTCAGCCTCTCCGATGGTTTTGATGAAAGTCTCCTGGATAAATACAAGGCGGCTATTCTGGAATTGCCAAAGGTCAGCCGGGTCAAATCCCAACGGGGACGGACTTACGGAAGCAACATTTACTTAGATGTCGTCATCGAAATGAATCCAGACCTCTCTGTTTATGAGAGCCATGCTATTACCGAAGAGGTCGAGCGCCTTCTCAAGGAACAGTTTGGCGTCTTTGATATCGATGTCCATGTGGAGCCAAGTTCTATCCCTGAAGATGAGATTCTGGACAATGTCCTTCTCAAATTAAAGACCTATGAGGAACGCTTGCAGGCTCAGCAGGAATACCAAACCCTCCTAGCAGACAACTTCACCCTCATCAATGAGTATGGCCAAGAAAGCCACAAAGAGGACCTGGTCCGTTTGCAGGAAGAACATCAAATTCCCTTTAAGAATTTCGAAATTGAATCTATCAGTCAAAAGACCAAATTGATTCGCTATGAGTTAAATGACCAGATCCATACCAGTCTCTGGCGGCGTCATGAACACTGGCAAAAGGTCTTTCACCAAATTACCAGTAAACAGAAAAAATAGAACCCTCTACCTCAATCTAACCAGAATAAAAAGCTACTGCAATTCTTTTTTGCAGTAGTTTTTTTGTAAGAAAAAATAGCCTTTCGGCTATTCTTCAACTTTTATAAATCCAAATTTATTGAGGGGGTAGAGGCGGAGATTGACAACTCCTTCGATCTGATTTTTATGGATATAACCAAACTCACGGCTATCTTCTGTATCTCCACGGTTATCATTTAAGACTAGATAAGTATCGGATGGTACACGACCAGCCTTGGTCCCTTTTAACTCTGATAAGAAGAAATCATCCGTATAATACCCATTACTCGTTGGAGCCGCCAAGTGTTTATTCAGCATTTTATTTAGGTAAGGTTCTGGTGTTGCCTGTCCATTCAAATAGAGGACATCATCTACGTAGCTGACTTCATCGTTTTCTTTGGCAATGACACGTCCAAGGTATTCTTTTCCACCGACCTTATATAAGACCAAGTCACTGCGATCTACCTGAGCATTTCTAGTCGCTACCACAAGATCTCCAGTTTTCACAGAAGCATTGGCCATTTTATCATTGATACTAAATGGATGAAATACAAAGATTCGAAGCAAAATCAGTGCCAAAACCAGTACACCGACAATGATGACATTTCTAATTAAATCTCTCCTTGGCATGTATGTCTCCCTTCCTTTTTATTTATTATACCATGTTTTTGATCTTTAAAAAAGAGAAAGTAAGCATTAGTGAGAATTCTTGTCACACTAAATAGGAAAAAGAAAAACCTCGCGGCCGATCCTTTCGGACCAACCAGCAAGGCTTTCAGATATAATTGTCTATTAACGTACTGTACGGATACGCATTGTGTTTGTACGAACTGCTTCACCAAGTGGTACACCTGCAACGATAACGATATCATCACCAGATTGTACAAGACCAGCTTCAACTGCTTTGCGTTCAGCAATTTCAAACATGTCATCAGTTGATGATGGAGCTTCTGTCAACATTGGGATAACACCCCAGTTCAACATCAATCCACGTTCTGTCAATTCGTCAAATGTCAATGCCAAGATATCAGCATTTGGACGGTATTTAGAAATCAAACGTGCTGTGTGACCAGTCTTAGTAAGAGTTACAACCAATTTGATGTCCATTGAGTTTGTAGCATCTTTAACAGCTGAAGCCATAACTTCTGTCTTAGAGTTACGTTCAAATGAATCTGAGTTCAAACGTCCGTATTCTTTAAGAAGAGTTTGAGCGTTCTTGTCGATTGTAGCCATTGTTGTAACTGACTCAAGTGGGTATTTACCATTTGCAGATTCACCTGAAAGCATTGTAGCATCAGTTCCGTCGATAACAGCGTTGAAGACGTCAGATACTTCAGAACGAGTTGCACGTGGTTTTTCAGTCATTGTTTCAAGCATGTTTGTTGCAGTGATAACAACTTTACCAGCAGCATTCACTTTAGTGATAATCATTTTTTGGTAAACTGGAACCATTTCAAATGGCACTTCGATACCCATGTCACCACGAGCAATCATGATACCATCAGCAGCTTCAATGATTTCGTCCAAGTTATCGATACCTTGTTGGTTTTCGATCTTCGCAAACAATTGAACGTGACCGTTACCAGTTTCTTCACAGATTGCACGAACTTCATTTACGTCTTTTGCAGTACGTACGAATGAGATCGCGATGAAGTTGATACCTTGTTCCAAACCGAAGCGGATATCGTCGTTATCGCGTTCAGCAAGTGCTGGGAAAGGAATCTTAGTGTTAGGGATGTTGACACCTTTTTGTTTAGCGATGATACCATCATTTTCAACTTCAACAACAAATTCACGTTTTGCAGCGTCTTTTTCTACAACGCGAAGACCCAATTTACCATCGTCAACCAATACTTGGTGTCCAACTTCAACGTCATCGAAGATGTCAAGTCCACCAGCAACGTTCAATGCGATAACATCACGAGTTGATTTGATGCCTTGTTTTGTAGCAACGCGGATACGTTCGCCAGTCTTGTATGAATACTCTTTAGCTTCACCTTCAAACAATTCAGTACGGATTTCAGGACCTTTTGTATCAAGAAGGAAACCAACTTTTTTACCAGCGATTTCTTCTGCACGTTTAACAGTTGCCATACGTTCACCTTGTTCTTGGTGGTCACCGTGTGAGAAGTTGAAACGGAAAGTGTTAGCGCCAGCTTCGATCAATTTAGCAATATTTTGTGCTGAAGCTTCAACGTCAAGTTTTTCAGCCCAGTATCCATCTTCACCAAATTTTTTACCACCACGGATTTCTACCGCAGGACCCAAAGTTGCAACGATTTTTACACGTTTGTTCATGATATATATGACTCCTTTTTAAATATATCTGTCTTTTTAAGACAAGGTTAACGAATTTATGAAATAAAATTAAATTGAAGACAAGCTACGGTTCAACTCGGCAAGACCAAGATCAGCTTTATGTGGATTGTTTACCACAATCTTACCATCTTCTGTCAAGCTAAAGAGGGCTCCTTCTTCTGCTTTACCAAGGATTGGGTTTTCCACCATTTTTTCATTGCGGATACCAACGGCTACACCACCGATTCCTTGTTTCAACAATTTAACAGCGTGTGCTCCCATGCGTGATGCAAGAACACGGTCACGCGCTGTAGGTGAACCACCACGTTGGATATGCCCAAGCTCAGTCACACGAAGGTCACTTGTATCTCCAGCATCTTTCAAAGCTTGACCAAATTCATCTGCAGACATCACGCCTTCAGCCAAAATGATGATGTTGTGGGTACGACCTTTTGCGTAACCTTCTCTGATGCTCTCAACAACATCTTCGATCTTGAATCCTTCTTCAGGAATGATGATTTCATCTGCACCAGATGCAATCCCTGCCCAAAGAGCGATATCTCCAGCATTACGTCCCATAACTTCAATTACGAAAGTACGGTGGTGACTAGATGAAGTATCACGGATCTTATCGATCGCGTCCATTGCAGTTGTGACTGCCGTATCAAAACCAATTGTAAAGTCAGTTCCGACGATATCGTTGTCGATCGTACCAGGAAGACCCACAGCTGGGAATCCAAGCTCAGTCAAGCGCATCGCACCATGGTAAGAACCATCTCCACCAATAACGACAACACCTTCGATCCCGTGTTTCTTCAATTGCTCGATCCCTTTTAATTGACCTTCGCGTTGTGCGAATTCAGGGTAACGAGCTGAATGAAGGAAGGTACCACCACGGGAAATAATATCTCCAACAGATGAGGCGTCAAGGGGCTGAATTTTACCAGCAACCATTCCCGCATATCCATCATAGATACCGAAAACTTCCATTCCTTCTGAAATTGCTTGACGAACAACTGCACGGATGGCAGCGTTCATTCCAGGGGCATCTCCACCACTAGTTAAAACAGCAATACGTTTCATTTCGTTGTTTGCTCCTTTTTTTCTTTTACATTCTACGTAATTATAACACAAAGAAGACTAAAATTCTCGTATTTTTCGCAGTTTTTACCGATAAATCGTTTTCATAACGAGATTCTTTAGTTCATCTTCCAATTCTTTGTTTTTCTGGACTGTATAGCCCCTCAATTGAAGAGTTTTTTTCTCGTCTTCATAGCGTAATATCACAGGATATGGGCCCGGATATTTTTTCAAGATAGAAAGAATCGTTTTATCCTGACGATGATCGAGCAACTGGATCCAGAACTTTTCATTGGTTGCCAGTTGTGCCTCTGCTAGAATCATCTGCAAGCGCCCATCACGCTCTTGTATCTTCCCTGTCAAGTAATAAAAGCCGCCTTCTTTTATCAAGGAGGAAAATCGATTGTAGGTTTCAGGGAAAAGAGTCACATCCAATTTTTTCTTTGTATCACTGACTTGTATGAAAGCCATGAGATCGCCCGACTTGGTTCGAATGGTTCGAATGTTTTGTACCTCAATGAGAATGCGTGCCTGCTCTCCTTGAACTAATTGAGAAATTGGTTGGATCTCATAGGGACTCGTTTGCCCAATCGCAACCAATGGGTGAGTACTGAGCCCGATGCCAATAATGGCCTCTTCCTTCTCATATTTTTCAGCTTGGCTAAAGTCCTCCGCTTCTGTCCAGGAATAGTTAGAATCCGCAAACAAACTGCCTAGCTCATCGGCAAAGACAAACAAATTCGGCAAATTGTGAAGCACCTTGCGTCTATTTTTTTCAAAGATGTCAAACAGTCCAAGCTCCACTATAGGTGTTAACAAAGGCAATTTATGATACTGATTGGGGAGTCGTAAAATGAAATCTTCGACACTTTCAAAGGGACGATTGTCAATGATCCAATAAGCTAAATCTCTTGGGAGTCCCTTGATATTTTTCATTCCCAAGTAGATTTTTCGATCCTGGAACTTATCTCTGTAAGGGATGGTGTTGATGGATAATGGCGCGACTTTAAAATCAAACTGGAGAGCATCTGTCAGATAATCGCTGCTCGAATAATTGAGCATGACATCAAAGAAAACATCTGGATAATGGACCTTGAAATAGGCCATCTGAAAGGCCAAGGCAGAATAGGCATAGGCATGGGAACGGTTAAACCCATAGCCTGCGAATTTTTCCATGATCGCAAAGACCTCTTTGGCTTTTTCTTCCGTATGACCAAGTTTAAGAGCACCTGCGACAAAATCGTCTTCCATCTGATGCATTTCAGCAGCATTTTTTTTGCCCATAGCCCTACGTAAGATATCGGCTTTCCCTAGGCTAAAACCTGCAAAACGCTGAGCAACCTGCATGACCTGCTCTTGGTAGAGCATGATCCCATAAGTGGGCCTTAAAATTTCTTCAATAGCTGGATCTAAAATCTCAACTTTTTCCTGGCCGTGCTTTCTTTTGACGAAATTATCAATGTAATCACTAGCTCCTGGACGATTGAGAGAGGTGGTCGCTACCACTTCTTCGAAATGATTGGGTCTCACTCGTCTCAAGAGGCGAATGGCTCCAGCCTGTTCAAATTGGAAAATCCCCTTGGTATCCCCAGCAGCAAACAAGGCCAAGGTTTCTGGATCTTCTAAATCAATGGCTTCAATCACGATCTCTTCTTGGTACTTTTCATAGACCGCTTCCTTCATTTTCTGAACGAAAGTTAAATTTCGCAGACCCAAAAAGTCCATCTTCAACAGACCATTGGCTTCAACCGCATGGGCATCATACTGGGTGACAAACATGTCTTCTCCATACTTGAGAGGAATGTGATCCGTCAAATCCTGGTCACTCATCACAACCCCAGCCGCGTGGATCGATGTCTGTCTTGGTTGGCCTTCTATTCTTTTGGCAATTTCAAAGCCACGCTCAAATTCTGCTCGGCTATGAATCACTTGTCGAAAAGCTAGATTCTGTTCATAAGCTGTCGTCAGTGTATCCCTAAACCCAATCCGCTTGGTAATGGAGGTCAATTCGTACTCTGGTACCCCAAAACGTTTAAAGACATCTCGAATGGCTTGTTTGGCTCCAAAGGTTGAAAAGGTCACGATCTGAGCTGCATGGTAACTCCCGTAACGGTCTCGCACATAGCGGATAAATTCTGGACGATAGATATCAGGAATATCAATATCAATATCCGGCATGGTGTAGCGCTCCACATTTAAAAAGCGCTCAAAGAGGAGGTTCTTCTCCACAGGATCAATACCTGTAATTCCTAATGCATAGGCTACCAGTGAGCCTACAGCAGACCCACGTCCCATTCCCATATAATAGCCTTGACTCCGTCCGAAACGAAGAAGGTCCCAGACAATCAAGAAATAATCATCAAAGCCCATTTGGTGAATAATGTCTAATTCATGCTCCAGACGTTCTTGATAGACCGGACTGGTCAAGTTCTTTCGAAGAAGACCCGATTGGGCTAATTCTCTCAGTTCCTCAACAGCTGGTTTCTGAGGATTGAAGCGAGGCAATTTCAACTGGGTATCAATGTCATATTGAATTCCTTGGACAAGTTTTTCCAGATTTGTGATGGCTTGAGGAAATCGCTCTGCAAAATCATTCTTTAAATCCTGAGGAGTTTTTAGGACTGTTGTCGAATCAATTGGTCCTGTTTCCGTCAAGCTTTGATTGTCCTTGATGGCTGCTAGCATCTGCATGGCTTCCACATCTTCCGCCTCAAAAAATCGAACGGTATGAAGAGGAAGCACAGGGTGGCTAAACTCTTGGACCGGCGTATCCGCAAAAACTCCGATGAAGTAATCTAGACCAAGCGGCAAGTCTCCACTAGCAAAAGGAGCTGGGACAATGACTGCTACTCCTTCTGTTAGGTGCTTCACATCCTCCCAATTGCTCTTCCCCATCATTTTGACGGTCGACATCTTCATCAGATTCTGGTAGCCCTTCGTGGACAAGGCGATCATCCGAAACGGAATTGTTTCATTGTCTACCTCTAGTCCAATTTCTAAACCGACCAAGGGGCTGATCTTGTGTGCCTGACAGGCTTCGATAAATTCATAAGCACCATATAAATTATCTACATCCATGATTCCCAAGGCGTCATAACCCATGCTTTTAGCCACTTGGACATAATCTTTTATAGTCACAAGGCTTTCCATAAAGGTATAGACTGATTTGGTATCTAGCTGTGCAATCACTTTTTCTCCTCCCTCACTTGTCTATTTTTGGGACTCTTTTTTGTACAAAAAAACACCACTGCTACACAATGATGTCTCAACAACGGAAGACATGGGATTCGAACCCACGCACGCTTTTACACGCCTACCGCGTTTCCAACACGGCCTCTTAAGCCTCTTGAGTAATCTTCCATGAATAAAAATATGGAGCCGGTGGGAGTCGAACCCACGTCCAAACACCTGCCAGCATATTTGTCTACAACCATAGGTTATGTCTTA
>CAKPZX010000021.1 GCA_934215455.1 uncultured Streptococcus sp. | reverse complement strand
ATTTCTTCACGTTCGAATGGCATTGACATACAACGAGGTCCACCACGACCGCGAACCAATTCACTTCCGCGGATCTTGATCAAACGAAGTCCGTATTCTTCTAATTTCTTGTTTGTGACTGTGTTACGGTCGTATACAACTACCACACCAGGTGCGATTGTAAGAGTATTTGATCCGTCGTTCCATTGTTCACGAGCAGCTGCAACCACATTGCCATCACCACAAGGGATCAATGTAACTTTTTCAACACCAAGGTTTTCAGCAAGCAATTCAGCCAAATCACCTTTTTCTTCAACAATCTTCAATGCTTTATTTTCATATGTTACGGAGAAGACGCGAAGGTTGCCTTGGATTTCTGGGTGGATGGTGAATTTATCGTAGTCCACCATTGTGAATACTGTATCCAAGTGCATAAATTTACGGTTGTTCGCAAATTCGAAGGCCAATACTTTCTTGAAGCCAACGTTCTTCTTGAAGATGTTTACCAACAATTTTTCAATTGATGCAGCATCTGTACGTTGTGAGATACCAACTGCCAAGACATCTTTAGAAAGGACCAATTCGTCCCCACCTTCGATACGAGTATCTTCTTCACGGTTGTATACCAATTCTACATTACCACCATATACTGGGTGATATTTGAAGATGTATTTACCATACAAAGTTTCACGGTTACGTGTATCAGCATACATGTGGTTCAATGATACTGCATTCCCAATTGTAGCAAATGGGTCACGTGTGAAGTACAAGTTTGGCATTGGATCAATCGCAAATGGGTAGTCAGATTCGACAAGGTCTGTCAAGCCTTTGTCAGCTTCTGGAATTTCTGGAAGCTCAGCTTTTTGGAAACCAGCCATTGTTTTTTCAACCAATTCTTGGTTGTCTTCAATACCACGAAGGATTTCGCGAATAGCGTTTTTAGTTTGGCGTCCACGAATGTTTGCTTCATCAAGATATTCTTCGATGAATTGTTCGCGAATTTCTGGAGTAGTCAATGACTCAGCTGCCAATTTTTCAAGATAAAGTACTTCGATTCCTTCGTTACGAAGCGCTTGAGCAAAATTGTCGTGTTCTTTTTGTGCATCTTCCAAGAATGGAATATCATCAAAAAGAAGACGCTCTAGATAGTCAGGCATCAAGTTTTCCAACTCTTTACCTGGACGGTGCAACATTACTTTTTTCAGTTTTCCAATTTCTGAGAAAACATGAATTGGTTTAGTTGACATCTGTCATCCTCCTTTTTTCTTTGAGCTTGTTCACAAGCTTATTACAGTTGTTATTATAGTCTTTAATGATACCGCTTTCACAAAGGATTCTACTTTTTGAATGCAAAGAATTTGGCACTTTTTTAAATCTTTCCTATTTTTTAGTTAATATGAAGCGTTTTCTTTGCATATTTTGCCTTTTATATTATTTTTATGAATATATATTTTTTTGTAAAAAATAAAAAAAGATCAACAAATTAGTTGATCTCTTCAAAACTTTTTAAAAAGTAGGCTGTATCTAGAAAAGTTAGTTGTTTTCTCTCATACTGGATCTTATGAGAATCGATGAGTTTCTTTAAAACTTGATTGACAGTTTCTCGAGTTGTGGCTGCTAATTTAGCCATTTCCTTCATACTAATTGGAAATGGAAGTTGATTTCCAAGGCTTTCATAGTCCTTGCACAAAATGGCTAAGGATTGAATCACACGCTCACTGGCACTAGCTGTCACGACATTGCGCAAGCGCAACTCTTGAAATTCTAGGATGGAGGAGAGCTTTCTCATAATAAAGAGCAACTGCTCCTTGCTCTCTTGGGCATATAATTCATAGAGATTGACGGGAATCACGAAACAACGCAAATCCGTCACCGCACTAGCTGTATAGTGGTAACGCTCATCCTGGAACATCCCACCATAAGGGAACAGAGCCCCCTTCTTTATATAATCCATATAGGAGAATTGGTCCGACGAATCGAATTGCTCAATACGAGCAAAGCCTTTTGCCAGAAGAAAAATGCGCTCCCGCTTGTCTCCTGCATAAAATAAAATTTGTCCTTTTTGGATATCCCTGGCATGAATTTCAACAGCTAATTTATCAAATAGCTCTACTGGTAGCGCAGAAAAGGCTGGATGCGAGCGGAGCAACTGGTAATCTTCCTTTGTAATCATGTCTATACTTCCTCTTATTACTATTATTAGTATAACATACTTTTTATAGAAAAGGGAAAGAAGTCTCTTTAGAACAGAAAAGTAATTCGAAACACCAAGTGAATTTCATCCTACTTTGATAGAATAAAAGGCCTGAGCAACCCTCAGACCTTTTGTCGATTATTCATTCATATTGACACGATGCCATTCATTGATAACATAAGCTAATTGCCCCAATTGATAAAGACCAACTCCACTGATTTCAGAACTTTCTGGAGTCGTACCTCCAAGTCCTGCAGTGTAAATGGCAACCAAATAAGGAGTCGATTCACGGACAATCGCATCCACATTAAGTGCTTCAGCAACATACCCTGGTTTTTGTTGAATCACCAAATCTGGCAAGAATTTCTTATAGTACTCACCTGGGAAAGACTCCCCGATCAGTTCTAGTAAATCTGCATATTTTTCTTGATGATTCCAAAGGTATTCCAAGACATGGATGTAATAATCCGTTGTCGTTTTATTATCTTCGCTAAAGGTTTTGACTTCTGGTGAACGGGATTGACCATAACGACTGAACAACTTGCGCGCTTGCTCCATCCCCCCTAAACGATCTGCCAAAGCATAGGCTGGGGTATTTTCAGAGTAAACCAATGAATAGCGCTGCATATCAGGGATAGACATAGCTCCATCAAAGGCAGCAACGTAATTATCATGCTCTCCTACATATTCATAGTAAGTATTGGTAATGTCAAACCGGTCTGTTAAATTGAGTTTGCCCTTTGCGACTTCATCCACCACCAACATGTTCAACGGTAGCTTATAGGTACTACCTGCCGTCATTGGTTGAAGATCATTCATAGCAAATTGCTCTCCAGTAATGGCATTGCGATACGTGAAGGCAACTTGTGACGGATCAATTCCACTTTCCGCTAGGAAATCCTGGACAACTTCTACCAAACCTTTATTAGCATAATCATAGACAAGGCCATAAGCGCTCATCGTTTCCATGTCTGCATCTACCACTGCTTGCTTAGCTTCAGGAGATTTGACACGTGGTTTTTTCGTCTCAGGGGTAGACTTTTCGATATCTTGTTCTTTTGCTTCTTTTGTTTTCTTTGCTTTTTTTTCAATTGCTGATGCTGTTGGTTGCGTAACATGCAAGTAGCCCAGTGCGCCTGTTCCCACTAAGCACAATAAAATACTGACCGCAATCATGATCGAGCGTAGATTAAAATATTTTTTCATACGAGATTAATTATAAAAGATTCTACTGAAAATAACAAGAATTATCAGAAAGAGAAAACGGTTTCTTTTTAAAAAGTTTTTTTCTTTTCATAAAAGGCTTATTTCCGTTTAAAGGAGCCCATAATCAGCTTAGCAATCTCACGCGCAATCGTCCGGAATAAGGAACTCAAGAAGGAATCTTTTGCCTTTTCAAGACTAGATTTTCTTGGACGACCCGGACTACGTTTTTGAGCCGCCTTATCTGCTGCAGCCTCTTCCTTTTCTGCTTCTTTTTGCTCTTTTTCTTGTGCTTCCTTGCTTGCTTTAGCTGCTAATTTTTCATAGGCAGATTCCCGATCAATCGTCGTCGCATACTTTTGATGGAAAGGCGATGTCGTGATCAAGGCCAATTGTTCACTCTCATTTAAGAGGTCAAAACTCGATTGAGGAGAGAGAATATAAGCACGCTCAACCACACTAGGCTGCCCCTTTTCATTCAGGAAAGAAACCAAGGCTTCCCCTATCCCTAATTCTGTGATCACTGTTTCTGTATCAAAATCTGGATTCGGACGAAAACTTTGGGCAGCAACCTTGATCGCCTTCATTTCTTTTGGTGTATAAGCTCGAAGTGCATGTTGAACACGATTTCCAAGCTGTGCCAAAACAGATTCTGGAAGGTCTTGAGGATTTTGGGTAATAAAGTAAATCCCTACACCCTTCGAACGAATTAGGCGTACCACTTGCTCAACCTTCTCAAGAAAGAGCTTGCTTGCATCCTTAAAGAGAAGATGCGCTTCATCAAAGAAGAAGACCAATTTTGGCTTTTCAGGATCCCCAACCTCTGGAAGTGTTTCAAAGAGACGAGACAGCATCCAAATCAAAAAGGTTGAGTACAATTTTGGTGAATGAAAGAGCTTTGTAGCCGAAAGAATATTGATATAACCACGACCAGATGCATCGAGTTGCATGAAGTCATTTAAATCAAGTGCGGGCTCTCCGAAAAATTGGTCTGCTCCTTCTTCTTCGAGAACCAAGAGACTTCTTTGGATCGCTCCGACAGATTGTTTGGTGATATTGCCATATTGGGCCGAATAGTCTGAACTGTGTTCATAGACTTCCTTTAAAAGGCTTTGCAGGTCCTTCAAATCAATCAAAGGCCAATCTTTCTCTTGGGCTACTTTAAAGACAATTGCGAGAATTCCTGATTGGGTTTCATTCAAATCAAGCAGACGAGACAGAAGCAATGACCCCATCCCTTCGACAGTCGCCCGAACAGGATGACCAGCTTGGCCAAAGACGTCCCACAATCGAACTGGGAAGGCTTGTGGCTCAAACGGTTCTGTGATCCCAAGAAGCTTGTAGCGTTCTTCCAGTTTTGGCGTCCATTGCCCGGCTTTGGCTAAGCCAGATAAATCTCCCTTGATATCGGCTAGAAAGACCGGAATACCTTCTTTGCTTAATTTTTCTGTTAGGACCTTGAGCGTAACCGTTTTTCCTGTTCCTGTTGCACCTGCAATCAAGCCATGACGATTCAACATCCGCAAATAGATAGGCGTCTCAACGGCTCCTTTGGTAATGGTAATACTAGTCATTTCATTTCTCCCTGAATGTTTCAGTTTTCATTTTAAGGTTTATCTTTACCTTGCCTAGGCCCTTCAAACCAGGCTTCAGACAAGTAAGACACACTCCTACTAGTGTATCATTTTCCTGACCAAACGCAAGAAATTATACTCCGATTTTCCGGATGCAAATAAAAAATCTATAAGAGCCAATATTTACTCTTATAGATTCCTTCATTTTATTATTTTGCTGCTGCAAACAATTCATTAACTTTATTCCAGTTGATCACTGAGAAGAAAGCTTTGATGTAGTCAGGACGTACATTACGGTATTTCACGTAGTAGGCATGTTCCCAAACATCCAAACCAAGGATTGGTGTTTTACCTTCAGAGATTGGTGTATCTTGGTTTGCTGTTGAAGTCACTTCGAGTTTGCCTTCTTTGTTGACAACCAACCATGCCCAGCCAGAACCAAAACGTGTCGTTGCTGCTGCTGTGAAGGCTGCTTTGAAGTCTTCAAATGAACCAAATGTAGCATCAATTGCTGCAGCAAGTTCTGCTGAAGGAGCTGTTTGTTCTGGAGTCATCAATTCCCAGAAAAGAGCGTGATTCAAATGACCACCACCATTGTTGATCACAGCTTGGCGAATGTCAGCTGGAATGGATTCAACATCAGCTAACAAGCTTTCAAGGTCTTCTCCAATTTCAGGATGTTTTTCAAGAGCTGCATTCACATTGTTTACATATGTTTGATGGTGTTTATCATGGTGCAAATGCATGGTTTCTTCATCGATATAAGGTTCCAATGCATCATAAGCATATGGTAATTCTGGTAAAATGATAGCCATTTTATGGTCCTCTTTTCTTTATTACTGACTTGATGATAACGTAAACAGCTAAATTATTCAACTAATCTGCTTGCGATTTCATTCATCGTTAGACGCTATTAGCTACTTTCAACAGGGCCAAATCAAATAAGTAGTCTTTTTCATATGTTCCACTTTTAATCGCATAATCCGTCTCGATGAAGGTCATCATAGCTTGCTTCAAAAAGGACAAGGAAAGCCTGCGGCTATCCCGTAAGGCAAACTTCACCTGATAAGGATTGACCTTGCGTCCTGACAGCTCCGACAAGCTCGCTACAATTTGGCTTTCGGATTGGCCTTCTTCTGAGAAAATTTTAACTTGAGAAAACATTCGGAATTGTCCCAACAAAATAGCGATCAATTTTATTTCATCTTCTCCTTGTAAGCGGAGATCCTTAACCAAATTCCGGGCTTGATCGATTTGGCGTTTGAGAATCATCTGTGTCAGATCAAAAATATTATCTTGCAAGGACTTTGGAACAACCTCCTTGATATCTTCGAGGGTAATCTGACCATCTTCTTTATAAGCCTGTAATAGAGCGAGATTCTTCTGTAACTCTCCAAAATCATAGCCAGATTTTAAGAGTAACCGGTTCAAGGAATCGCCCTCAAACTGCAAGCCCAATTCTTGGGCCTGACTTGCAAAATAACGTTTTAAGTCTTGCTCTTTAGGTGTTGCCGCTTCAATGATTTGGGCATCCCGTTTTAGGAGTTTGACCAAGCGACGCTTACTATCTAATTTTCCTTCTGCAAAAATCACCAAACGAGTCGATTCAGAAGGATTTTCCAGATAGTTTTCAAATTGCTTCAGATCTTCATCTGTTAAATTGCGTTTTTTGGCAGTGGTTAGATCCAATAAGTGGTCCAAAATCACGATTTTTTCATCTGCAAAAAAGGGAAGACTGACCAAATCCAGCTCGACTTCAGCATAGGAGGCTTCCTTCATATCAAAATAAGAATAATTCAAATCCGAGGGATCATAGCCTATTTTTTTTAAAATGTCTTTTTTCAACCATTCAAATTGACCTACATCCTCACCCGTCAAGACAAGAATAGGAGGCAGAGTTTGAACCGTCAGATGTTTAGTGTCGGTAATTGCTTGCATGAAACTCTCTTATCTTTTATCAGTTTAGTGGATTTCGTGTTCAGCAGCCATTCTTTGTTCCAATGGTGGTTTTTCATCAGACAAATCAGGTGCTGCTACAAAATTAGGGATTTGCTCAAACGAGTTGCCTCCAAAGTTCCCCCCTGTCGCTGTGACTTGTGGTTCAGAATCCACTCCCATAGGAGTTTCTACTGGTTGTGGGAAGGTGTTTTTCCCTGGAAGCATCATGAGAATCAAGAGAGAAATAACTGTAATCCCCCAAAGAAATAGGAAAATATCTAGCCCCGTCAACAAATAGAGCAGAACCGGACCAAGGTTCAAAAAGATCCAAGACCAATGGATTCCCGCATCCCGCAAGCGACGTACACAAATGGCTTGACTGGGTACTAAAATGAGGAAGTAAAAGAATGCTAAGAAAGCGAGCGCCCATAAACCTGTCTTAGAATGAACAGCTGAAAAATTGAGCGTTTCTTGAGCATTTTGATGGGATAAAGAGGTCACGATGTAAAAAACCCAAAGTGGCAAAGAAATCAGGGAATTCCAGAAAAAAGCTAGCCAAAAATGGGCCCGACTGGTCTTACTTGAAAAATCTGCATACTGTATCCAAAATTGCTTAAATGCGTTCATACGATTCTACCTTTACATTGATTTCACTTTCTATAATAGCAATTTTCAGCATAGAAATCAAACCTCTCCTCATCTCTAGCGGACCGTTTCTACCCTCCAATGATCCCACCCAATCAAGCGAATCGCTCCCCTTTCATCGGTACGAAGGTAAGAAATGGATCGTTCCTCTAAACGATCGAGCAATTCTTTGTGAGGATGCTGGTAGCGATTTTTCTTACCAACGGAGATCAAGGCCAATTGAGGATGTAACTGATCCAAAAATACATCACTAGAGGAACCTTTCGATCCGTGGTGGCCTACTTTCAAGACATCTACTTGTAATTGGGGATAGTTTCCCAATAATTTTTTCTCTCCAGCCTCTTCCAGATCGCCTGTGAACAAAAATCGTTTCTGATAGAACTGCCCATAGAGGACAATCGAATCATCATTTTTGCCATCCCCCACTTCATCAGGAGATAAGACTTCGAGATGATGATCAAAAATAGGAAGTTGATCCCCTCTCTGGACTACTTTAACTGGACTATGAAGCTGTTTCAATTTCTCTCGAAATTGAGAACTGGTTAGACTACCTGGACTGACATACACTTTTTTAACCGGAATTTGTTTGGCAACCTCTACCATATCGCCCATATGGTCCTGATCTGTATGGGTCAAGACCAAAGCATCGAGTTTTCCAACACCTCGACTCTTGAGATAGGGAATCAAGGTTTTATCCGCATTGACAGATTGACTGCGCTCTTGCCACTTGTCACCACTTTTAAAAGTGACGCGTCCTCCAACATCAATCAATATGGTTCTTCCTTTCCAATCGCGTAAAAAGATACTGTCTCCTTGACCGATATCCACCATGGTAATCTCATTTTCTAAAGGATGCTTGGTCCAACAAAAGATCAGTAGAATCATACCGATTAACAGGAAACGAAGGTTCTTTTGCTTTCGAAAATCATATAAGATCCCTAAAAGAAGGAAGAGAACGATCAGAGCTGGTCCTGTCGGTTGACCAAATACCAACGGTACCGACGTGAGCTTTGAGATCCAACGAATACACTCCTCGATGAGAAGAAAGAAACTATTAAAAATCGTAAGTGGCTTTAAAATCGATAAGAGAAATAGCACTGTTAAACCTGGAAGTAGAACAAGGTCAAACAAGAAAGAAAATAGGAAGGTTAAAGGCAGTGACCATGGTTGAAAGACACTAAAATAATAGGTCAAAAGGGGCAAGATTCCCAGACTAATCCAGAAACTTTCCACTAGTACCTTTTTAATTCCTGAATAAGAATTGGTATCTACCAAGGTCAAAATAAAGGCATAGGCACAACTCAAGACTCCTCCAGCTGTCAGGAGAAACTTGGGCATAAGAATCATTAAGAGCATCAAGGTCATCGCCAAATTCTCCATCCCTCGGATACCCTTTTGAGAGAGGTTTTTTTGTAAGAGACTGCGAACCACTGAAGCAGAAAAACCTGTCAAGCCAGCATAGACCAAAGAAATTGGAACCATCCAGATATCGACTGTTTCTTGCAAGATTCCTAGACGTAAGAGAGCTTTCCGGATCCCATTGATGAAAAAGCCAACCTGCATCCCAGATAAGGCGAATAAATGGATGATTCCCAAACTCGTGTAAAGCTGGTCCATCTCTTCAAAATCCGTATCTAAATATCCAAAAAGAAGGCCGGTCATATACTGGTTCATGGGCTGCGGAAAGTGCTCTTTGCTCCAAACAATGGCTTGTCGCCTCCATTGAGACAGCCAGTCAAAAACATTCCAAGTCTGTATAGGAAGCGCGGATTGGATCGCTTCAATTTTTATTTGATAGTGAATGCCCTGTGTTTCCAAATAAGACCGATAGTCAAATCCTCTAAAATTTCGCTGCCCTTCTGGTTCCTCTATAACACCTTTATATGTCAACTCCAGCAAGTGGGTTTGAGTTTGCCACTGCTGTTTTTCTTTTTCTGATTTTAAAGTGTAGAAGACTTGGTAGGTCCTTCCCTGATTTTTAGCACGAAAAGACAGCGCGTCCCCATTGATCTTGATGCTATCTGGAATCAGGCGTAAGTGGGATGGGGGCTGACTTTCTGCTTGTACTGGATGATCCTGTAGTCGCTGAAAGACAAAGAAGGCCGCAAAACAAAGGGTTGCTAAACCAAACCCTAGCAAACTTGAGTGCTCCCCTTTATAGTGATGAACCGCTAAAACTCCCACTACTACTAGACCGCTGAGCGAAAGCCAAGATGGTTGATACACACTAAAATACAACCATAGGAGCAAGAAAGCGAGATGGACAAGCGAAAAAGGAAGGTCTTTAATCCACCGTGAAAGCATCTCTTAGTTTCTCCAGTGTTTTCTCTCCGATTCCTGAAACATTCTTCAGATCATCCACTGATCGAAAAGGACCATTTGCCTCGCGATAGGCGATAATGTCCTGGGCACGTTTCTGGCCAATGCCTGATACTGTCTGGAGCTCTGATTCGGTCGCTCGATTTAAATGGACCTTGCCTGTTTTTTCTGCTGTTGCTGACGGAGTTGCAGGACTTTCTGAACTTCCAAGTGTCGGAACATCCTCTCCTTCTTTAGCAACATAGATCACTGCTTCATCGGAGAGTTTTTGCGCCAAGTTAACCGATTGACTATTGGCATCTGCTGTCATCCCACCCGCCTTATGAATGGCATCGTGGACTCTGCTATTGGAGCGCAACTCATAGACACCTGGTTGCTTGACAGCTCCTTTGACATCGACCGTAATGATCTCGGGTGCATCAGACACAGAAGTCGCCGTCTTTTCTTCTTTGGAACTAGTGGTCTGCACCTTTTCTTTGCTCGAAGTTGAACTAGAAGACTGATAAAGATCCGGTATGGTGGATGCACTTGACTGAGGTCGATGAAAAAGAAAATACCCTCCAAGTAAGAGTCCGATAGCAGTAAGAGCTAAAAAGAGCTTATATTCTTTGATTTTTTCGATGATATCCTCCATAAGAAACCTCCTCTCACTTTTATTATTCGTAAAAATAAAAAAAACTGAGAAAAACTCTCAGTTTTTTTACTTGTTTTTCCGATGTTTGTCTGGATCCCATACAAAGCTTGCTAGGTAACTAAAGAGCAAGGTCAAGATGCCCACGACTAAGACAAGAGGAATCAAAAGGATTTTTAACAAACGAATCAAGATAAAAGGTTTTGTTGGGGTGTTGATCGCTTGTGCTTCCGCATCCAAGCGGTCAAACTCCTCTTGGATACGGCGGGCAACTTCTGCCACTCCTTCGTCATTCATCTTTTTAATATCCGAGATATCAATGGGATGTCCAAAGTTCATATCAATGCGTTCACCCGTTGCCAACCCTTTTAAGTCTCTTGGACCAGTATAAGTCACTGGCATGATTCGGACCTTCGCCATTTTGGCAATGATGGCAACACCGCCTTTGACGTCTTGAGAATGACGGCTTCCACTTGGGAACATAATCAAAGAACGGTTGCTCTTTTTCAGCATATTGACAGGATACTTAATGGCTTCTGCTCCTGGATTTTCACGGTCGATCGGAAAAGCCCCACACATGCGAATCCACCAGCCAAAAATACGATTGGTGAAGAGTTCTTTTTTCGCCATAAAGATAAATTGCTTTGGCTTGGTCGCAAAGGCCATATAGACTGGATCCCACCAAGTTCGGTGAGGGGATACCAAGATGTAGTTCTCTTCCCGATCTGGAATATTGTCCTTATGATGGTAATGGGCATTCCCATTTAAAACCCACAGAATAAAGGCAACAAGGCCACGTAAATAGGTATAAAACATAGTTGTTCCTCAAATCCATTTCATTCGTCTCTCTACAAGATATTCCATCCTGTAAAAGGTTCTTTCTTATTATACCGTATCCTGATTTTGACCGCAAACCTTTTTTAGATAAAAATTGTCTCAGCGGACCGATTCTAGATAGTCTTTTTCTCAAAAAAATGATATCATATTGTCTATGGAAACTATTGATTTAAAGGGCTTGTCCCTCAGTGAAGTCCGCAAGAAAATGGATCGCGGACAAACCAATGATTTTACAACGAATACAAGTACCAGTACCTGGCAAATTATCAAGCGCAACGTCTTCACCTTGTTTAATACCTTAAACTTTGTGATTGCCGTAGCCTTGGCTGCTGTACAGGCCTGGAGCAATATGATCTTTTTCGCAGTCATTTGCTTCAATGCCATTACAGGGATCATGACCGAGATGCGCGCCAAGCGGATGATTGATAAGCTCAATCTCATGAGTCGTGAGCTAGTGACTGTCATTCGAGACGGGGAAAAAGATGCGATTCCACCTGAAAAGCTTGTTCTGGGTGATTTAATGCTTCTGTCTTCGGGCGAGCAGATACCTAGCGATGCTGAAGTCATGTCCGGTATTGCAGAAGCCAATGAGGCTATGCTGACTGGTGAGAGTGATCTGGTCTTAAAAGAAGTTGGTGATGAACTGCTTTCTGGTAGTTATATTGCCAGTGGTCAAGTCTATGCCCGTGTCAAGCGAGTTGGAGCAAACAACTATGCCAACAAACTGATGATGGAAGCCAAGACCTTGAAGCCTATCAATTCGCGTATTCTTTATAACTTAGCGAAAATTTCAAGCTTCACTGGTAAAATTATCATCCCATTTGGCCTTGCCCTCTTCTTTGAAGCACTATTGATCAAGATGCTGCCAATCAAAGATTCTGTCGTGAATTCTTCCACAGCTCTCTTGGGAATGTTGCCAAAAGGAATTGCCTTACTGACAGTTACGTCTCTTTTGACAGCGGTGATTAAGCTCGGTATGCGCAAGGTTCTTGTCCAAGAAATGTACTCAGTAGAAACCCTGGCGCGTGTGGATACCTTGTGTCTAGATAAGACCGGTACCATCACCCAAGGGAAGATGACAGTTGAAGCTCTCCATAGCTTATCTGATCATTTTTCTGAGGAAACCATCAAAGTTATCCTTTCAGCTTACATGCAATATAGCGAGGACACCAATCCTACTGCTCAAGCTATTCGCAAGGCTTATGGAGAGTTGGAGCATGCTTATACTGCGGAAAACATTATTCCTTTCTCAAGTGATCGGAAATGGGGAGCCATGCACCTATCCAACCTTGGAACTGTCTTTCTCGGTGCTCCTGAAATGCTCCTTAAAGAAAATCCCGCTGCTGTCGTAGAAGCACAAGCTCGTGGATCGCGCGTGCTCATCTTGGCTCACAGTTCAGAACTGATCAGCATGCAGGAATTGAAACTGCCTGAAAATCTTGAAGGGATTGCGGTTATTGAGATTACAGACCCCATTCGTGAAGGGGCTTCAGATACTCTTGAGTATTTGCGCTCTCAAGGAGTGGATCTCAAAATCATCTCCGGTGACAACCCTGTGACGGTCTCTTATATCGCTCAACAAGCTGGCTTCAAAAATTATGAGAACTACATCGATTGTTCAAAAATTTCTGATGATCAATTAGTGGATCAAGCAGAAGAAACAGCTATCTTTGGGCGCGTGTCTCCTCACCAGAAAAAACTGCTCATCCAAACCTTGAAAGCAGCTGGTCGGACAACTGCTATGACAGGAGATGGGGTCAATGATATCCTTGCTCTTCGCGAAGCAGACTGCTCCATCGTAATGGCTGAAGGAGATCCAGCAACCCGTCAAATTGCAAATATTGTTCTTTTGAACTCTGACTTTAATGACGTTCCAGAAATTCTTTTTGAAGGCCGTCGTGTGGTGAATAACATTGGACGAATCGCTCCAATCTTCTTTATCAAAACGATCTATTCCTTCATCTTGGCTATCATCTGTATTGCCAGTGCCCTCTTCTTTAACGTCAACTATTTGCTGATTTTCCCTTTCATCCCTATTCAAATCACCTTGATCGACCAATTCGTCGAAGGATTCCCACCATTTGTGTTGACCTTTGAACGCAATATCAAACCGGTTGAAAAACACTTCTTAAGACGTTCCCTTCTTTTAGCCTTACCAAGCGCCTTGATGGTCGTCTTTAGTGTCTTGTTTATTCGCCTTTGGGGAGCAAGCCATGGTTGGTCTGCAGCCGATATGTCTACTGTATCCTATTACTTACTTGGATCCATTGGTTTCCTATCCGTTATCCGTGCTTGCCTGCCACTAAAT
The DNA here is from genome assembly GCA_934215455.1 of uncultured Streptococcus sp. Classification (GTDB taxonomy): domain Bacteria; phylum Bacillota; class Bacilli; order Lactobacillales; family Streptococcaceae; genus Streptococcus. The sequence goes on along the minus strand of CAKPZX010000021.1, from coordinate 14,967 downwards.
ATCTGGCGGGCCCTCCTCATCGTCTTCTCTGTAGTAGGATTCTACGCATCTGCGGTCGTGTTGAAAAACTTGATCGAGATTTCACTCCTTACAGCCACTACTTTCCCAGTTTATCTGGCATTGATGGCCATCTTTACAGGAGTCTTTATCCTCACTACGATTCTACAAAAATATGAATTTGATTAAAAAAAGTTGAGAGAAAAACTCTCAACTTTTTTTACGGTGCATCAAAAGCAACAATCGCAGGTTTTTCATTAAATGCAGCATATGGTTTTATTTCAAGTTCTAATTTGCCATCCCCTTTTACACCAAAATGTTGTACAGCACCTTCCATTGATCGACCTGGTGAAATTGACCCCATTGTATTTGTATTAGGATAAGTATCCATTTTATTTCCACCAACAAATAGATCAATGTCAACCCCAACTGCTAGATCACTATCTGATAGATTCTTAACATTATATGTTACTTTCAATACTTTGTCAGGATTTGTTTTATCAAAATCGTTCCGTTCATCAGACCATTCAACATTTGTAATAGTATACTCAGCTTGTTTATCAAAAACAATCTTATCACCAATAGCATAGGTTGATTTCTTTTCACTACTCTTCTCAGTAGATGCCTTTTTCTCTGTTTTAGCTTCTTTTGAAGTATCATCAGACTTACTACTAGAATTCCCACAGGCTACTAGTATACTTGCTGAAAGCAATGTTACCCCCAAGCCAAACCATTTTTTCGTTTTGTCCATTTACAAAACCTCCCACTTTTTTAATATATAGTAACATATTTAAATAAGAAAAGAAAGCGTTTTTACAAAAAAATATTATTTTAATATATCAAAAATTACCATCTTTCCCCTAGCCTCTTTTCATGCTATAATAGAGCCATGACAGATATCGAATTAAAAGACGGCGAGCGCGTCAACCAACTCTTTTCAAGTGATGTGAAAATCATACAAAATCGGGAAGTCTTTAGTTACTCCGTGGATAGCGTCTTGCTCTCACGCTTTCCAAAATTACCCAAACGTGGCTTGATCATAGATCTCTGCGCTGGAAATGGGGCTGTGGGACTCTTTGCGAGCACTCGTACAGAAGCCCAGATCATTGGTGTCGAAATTCAGGAACGTCTGGCGGATATGGCTACCCGCTCGATTGCCCTCAATGGCTTGAACCAGCAAATGTCCATGATCACCGGTGATCTCAAGCATTTGCCTCAACATATCAAGGGGAGTAAGGTGGATATTATCCTCTGTAATCCTCCTTATTTCAAGGTAGATGAGCATTCCAATCTCAATGAGAGTGAACACTACCTCTTAGCTCGGCATGAAATTACGACCAATTTAGATGAGATTTGCCATGTGGCCCAGCGGGTTCTCAAATCAAATGGTCGCTTAGCGATGGTCCATCGTCCAGACCGCTTCTTGGATATCATCGAAACCATGAAGCGCTATAATCTTGCACCTAAGCGGATCCAATTTGTCTATCCTAAAATGACCAAAGAGGCGAATATGGTATTGATTGAGGCGATCAAGGATGGCTCACTGGATGGGTTAAAAATTCTACCTCCCCTCTTTATTCACAATGAAGACGGCAGCTATACAGACGAGATTCATGAGATCTACTATGGAAACTAAGGCATACATGTATGTCCTAGAGTGTGCGGATGGCTCCCTCTACACTGGCTACACCACGGATGTCGAAAAACGACTGAAGACGCACAATGCTGGAAAAGGCGCCAAATACACACGGGCTCGCCTCCCCGTTAAACTTCTTTACCAAGAACCCTATCCAGATAAACCTTCAGCTATGTCTGCCGAGGCTCTTTTTAAAAAGAAATCGCGCCAAGCAAAGCTAAACTATATCAAAAAGAACCGTCGGACTCCATAGTCCAACGGTTTTTCATTTACAAAATGGTGATACGGTATTGGTGACTCCGTGTCTCTTGAGGAGCCAACTGGATCACACCTTTTTTATCTTCGAAGAAATCTCCCTCTTCTGCAGATGTAGAAATACCTGTCCAAGGCTCTAAGGCAATGAAGGGACCCTTGTTATTGGTAGACCAAAGGACTAGATTCTCAAAATCTGCAAAGTCAAATTTCAAACCTTTACCTGATTTTTTCGAGATAAGCTTCACAGATTTAGAAGCTAACTGATCTAAAATAATGGCGTCTTTCTCAAAAAGATCATGTTTCAACTGTAAGCTAGATGTACGATCTAAAAATGGCGTCCGCTGCAGGCGATCGACCAAACCGGTTTCTGTGAACAAGAGCGGGACGCTACAAGTTTCTTCTTTTTCAAAAATCAACTCGTAGTCTTCATAGTTTTCATCTGCTAAAAGGGGACAATTAAAGGCTGGATGCCCTCCAATGAAATAAGGCATGACTTGATCTGACTCTAGATTTTGCACGCGATAGGTGATGGTGATTTCTTTCCCCTGCAATTCATAAACGATTTCCACTCGAAAATGGTAGGGATAATTTTGCAAGCTCTCGTCGTTAGAGGTGATTTTAAAGACAAGACGATTGTCTGTTTGTTCTTTGAGTTCAAACTCTCTCTTGCGAATGAGACCGTGTCTTGGAAGCTGACCTGTCTTCACTCCATCTTTTAGATGATACTGTACTTGGCCATTACGAACGCTCCCACAAATTGGAAACAGAACGGGTGCTTGTCCTGACCAATACTCTGGATCCCCTTGCCAGAGATATTCTATGCCTTCTTTACTTCGAATGGAGCTCAATTCCCCTCCAAATGTCTTAAATTGTACTTCTAGATCATTATTTTTTAATGCAATCACCATGGACAACACCTCTTTATAATTAGTATAGTTATTATATTCATTATAACCTTTTAAAAAAGATTGTCAATTTTTATTTTTCTAGTTAAAAATTTAAAAAAAATAAGAAAAAATTCTTGACAAAGCTTAGAAATAATTGTAGACTTAATATGTTAACAGAAATATTCCATTTTAGGAATCCGTTCTTTCTGTTTTCTGACTTTTTTAGGATGCTCCTTATCATGATACATTTTTTCTAAAAGAGTCAATTATCATTTAGGTCTCCTTATAAATATACAAGGGTTAACAGCTAGTTAACCCTTGTATTTTTGATTTCTGGTATATTAAGAACGGCCTATTGCTAGACCGTTCTTAGGACTTATTTATCCCCTTTATTGCGGATGACAAATCCATTTTTCTTTTCACTTGACGTACGATGAGGACGTTTGTTGCCTTTGCCTTCAAAGTCCCGGCTGTTTTTATTGGACTTGTGTTTGAAATCACGGCGTCCACCTTCACGGTCATCTCTGCGATTTCGATCACGGCGTTGGTCTCCACGACGGCCATTTCCACGGCCACCTTTGCCTTTTCCACCAAAGCCACCACCAGATGGTTTAAATGGCAATGGTTTTTCACGCGCAATTTCAACTTCTGGAAGGCTATCTGGATCTTGAACAGTCAAGCTTAAGATATACATAGCCAGTTCTTCAGGAGTGAATTCTGCAGCCAATTTGCGAGCATCCTTACCAAACTTCTCAAAGTTGGTCCGGATTTTTTCATCTTCAAAGTCTCGCTCAATTTTCTTCAGCGCTACTTGTTTTTTCGCTTGGAAGGCTTCTTCTGCTGTTGCAGGTTTCATTCCCTTCATCCGCTTTTTGGTCAAGTTCTCAATGATTTGCAGGTAACCCATTTCATTTGGAGATACAAAGGTAATGGATTGACCTGTTTTCCCAGCACGACCTGTCCGTCCGATCCGGTGAACATAGCTTTCTGGATCTTGTGGAATATCGTAGTTGTAGACATGGGTAACCCCTGAAATATCCAAACCACGCGCCGCAACGTCTGTTGCAACCAAGACATCCAAGTTCCCATTTTTAAAGTCACGAAGGACTCGGAGACGTTTGTTTTGATCCAAATCTCCGTGAATCCCTTCTGCCCGGAAACCACGAATCTTCAAGCCACGCGTCAACTCATCGACCCGGCGTTTAGTCCGACCAAAAACGATGGCAAGTTCAGGCTGCTCGACATCCATCAATCGAGTCATGGTATCAAACTTTTCGCCCTCTTTGACACGAATATAGTATTGATCGACCAAATCAGTTGTCAATTCTTTGGCCGCAATCTTAACGTGTTCTGGCTCTTTCATAAACTGAACACCGATGCGTTTGATGGCTTCTGGCATCGTTGCTGAAAAGAGAAGGGTTTGGCGTGTTTCTGGAACACGGCTAATGATAGCTTCGATATCTTCCAAGAAGCCCATGTTGAGCATTTCATCTGCTTCATCCAAGATCAAGGTTTCAATATGATTAAGTTTCAAGGCCTTGCGCTTGATCAAATCTAGCAAGCGTCCAGGTGTTCCTACAACGATATGGGCACCTGACTTCAAGGCTTTGATTTGCTTTTCAATGCTTGATCCACCATAGACAGAGCGAACTTTGACACCCTTGCTACGTCCAAAGCGGAAGAGTTCTTCCTGACTTTGAACCGCCAATTCACGCGTTGGGGCAATAACAAGAGCTTGGATCACTGTGTTATCGACATCAATCTTCTCCAAAGTTGGAAGACCGAAAGCAGCCGTTTTACCGGTCCCTGTTTGCGCTTGACCAATGACATCTTTTCCTTCAAGAGCCAAAGGAATGGTTTGTTCTTGGATGGGGCTTGCTTCTGCAAAGCCAGCTTTTTCGATTTCTGCTAATAATTCAGCAGATAAGTTAAATTCATTGAATTTCAATTCTTTCTTCTTTCTAAAAAGTGGTGCGAAGCCACTTTATCAAACTTCTTTCAATGCGAAACCGCACTGATTGCATAGGAAGTCACCTTCCCGGTTACCTGTCGCAAGACTCATCTAAAGAAAAACTCAGTCCTTATGTTATGGACTACATTTTCTTTAGAGAAAAATGTTTTGCGTCCTAACAGATTTGCTGACTGGAATTGTTTTTCAAACAAACAGGCAACAAGATCCTTTTTGCGGGAGTCTTCTTTCGAACAGAAGCCTTCCATCTGTTCTGCCTCCCCACCATTTCTCTCATACAAGTTTGCAACTTATCTAGTATAACACAATGAAGAGGCAAATGATAGTCAAAGGAAGCTAATTTTATTTTTTAGGAAAAAAATATTGGATCGCTTGAAATCGGAAAAGTGACGCAAATCCCAGCCAGGACTGGTTTTCTTATTGCGACCATTTCATATACTTCATCATAGGAGTATAAAAAGTTCGGGAAAACTTTTATTTTTTGGTAACTCTTATCTTGCGTTTTTACAAATAAATATGTATAATACAGTTAGTATCTAAAATATTTCTGTATAAAGAAATAGGATCATTTTATCTGATTCAACGATTTATTCTACGTTCTAATTTATTTAGAAACCACTCAGTACTATTAAATCTACTCCTACTATTTCCAAGAAGATTTTGTACAGTCGATGAACTATTCACACTGCCCCTTCTTTGGAGAGGAGGGCAGGTGTCTAGATGGTTCCTATTTCTCAGATTATTCTAGATACGAAGAGGCTCGGATTTCTCCAAGCCTCTTTTTTTATCTTTTTTTCACAATCCACCGCATGACCTTTGCCAAAAGGAGCCATAAAATAAAACTGCATACCGATACATAAATCCATGCATTGGGATCTTGTGTCAACGGAAGAGGGATATTCATTCCGAAGAAACCTGTGATCACGGCTAAAACAGCCAACAAAGCTTCAAAGATGGTTAGGGTGGTCAGGTTGTCATTCAGGTTATTGTTTAGGATATTGTTGTAAGATCCTGATAACTGTTGCAAGACGTTGGAAATCAACTCGGTCATCGAAACCAACTGACGCGCTTCGATCATGGCATCATCAAACTGCTCTTTTTCAACATCATCCAGCCTGCGATAGATGGCATGTGCTTTGATATGTTCTAGCAACATGCGATTTTGCTTGGCTGCTGCAACTAGATAGACCATACCGGTCTCAAGGTCAGAGAGGGCATAGAGATTCTTGGTCGTCGTTGTCTTTCGAAGCAAGCGATTGAGTTCATCCTTGTGCTTATCTAAGCGATCAATAATCGGATAATAAGCATTACTGATCATTTCAAGACCTGCAAAAAGCAGCTTATAGATCGACAGCTCCTCATGGCTTTCCAAATAACGAACCATTTGTTCAATGATATAGGCATTGTCTTGGTTACTGATGGTGACGAGTCGCGTATCTTGAACGATAAAGGTCATAGGAATGGTTTCGTAGTATTCCTTGTCCTTTTCTAAATCCAATACATTGTAGATAAAGGTGATCGTACCGTTTTCTCGATTGTAATCCATATGGGCACGTTCGTTCTTATCCATCGCGTACTCAATGGTTTCTTTATCAATCTCGTATTTTTTATAAAGATATGAATTTTCAGCAATCATATCCGAGTCAATATTGATCCATTTGCGATCATGGCCCAATTGTTTATCGATAAACATTCTGTCTCCTTTCTCAAGTGTTCTCTATCAAAATGATTTTTTTATTTAAAGACCGCACTGGCTAATGCTTGTTGGATTTCAATGACGCTACTGTCACTCTTGAATTGTAACACTTCTGAAGGCTCCACTGCAGAAGAAACCCAGATTTTTAATTCAGCATCCAAATCAAAATGACCGGAAGTTTCCACTGAAAAACGAGAGATAGAGCGATAAGGAAGGGATTTGTAGGATGTTTTCTTTCCTGTTACTCCTTGCTTATCCACCAAGATCAAACGAAACTCGGTAAAGACGATCAAATCACGAATCAGGCTAAAAGCGAGAGTAACTTGCTCTCCAGGCACCAAGATATCTTCCAGATCTCTTTCTACTTTGTCAACATTTTTTTGAGAGGCATTGCCCATCAAACCACTTAATAGTCCCATCATTTCTCCTTTAAAAGCGAAAACGGATAAGTTTCCGTTTTCTTATTTCTATTGTTCTGGATCGGTTTTGAAAACGTTCCTTATCCCATCTTTTCTTCCAACTCAACATCAGGATACTTGTCCGCAAACCAACGGAGGGCAAAGTCATTTTCAAAGAGGAAGACTGGCTGGTCAAAGCGATCCTTGGCCAAGATATTTCGGCTTGAAGACATGCGCTCATCTAAGTCTTCTGGTTTGATCCAGCGAACAGTCTTTTTACCCATTGGGCTCATGACCACTTCAGCATTGTATTCATTTTCCATGCGGTGTTTAAAGACTTCAAACTGAAGTTGCCCGACAGCACCCAACATGTATTCACCTGTTTGGTAGTTGGTATAAAGCTGGATGGCTCCTTCTTGCACCAATTGCTCAATCCCTTTGTGGAAGGATTTTTGCTTCATGACGTTCTTGGCAGACACCTTCATGAAAATTTCAGGCGTAAAGGTTGGCAGTGGTTCAAATTCGAACTTGTTTTTACCAACTGTCAGCGTATCTCCAACCTGATAAGTACCAGTATCATAGACCCCGATGATGTCTCCTGCTACGGCATTGCTGACATTCTCACGGCTTTCGGCCATAAACTGGGTGACATTAGAGAGTTTCGCGCCCTTACCAGTACGAGGCAGGTTGACACTCATCCCACGCTCAAATTCACCAGATACGATCCGCACAAAGGCAATCCGGTCACGGTGACGAGGGTCCATGTTGGCTTGGATTTTAAAGACAAATCCTGAGAAATCCTTGTCATAAGGATCGACCATTTCTCCATCGGTCTTCTTGTGGCCGTGTGGTTCTGGAGCAAACTTGAGGAAAGTCTCCAAGAAAGTCTGTACTCCAAAGTTGGTCAAAGCGGATCCGAAGAAGACTGGTGTTAATTCACCCGCAAGGATGGCTTCTTCTGAGAATTCATTTCCAGCTTCTTGCAAAAGTTCGATATCGTCTTTCACTTGTTCATAGAATGGATTGTTGGCAAAGAGCTTGTCTCCATCTTCTAGACTCGCAAAGCGTTCATCCCCTTTGTAGAGTTCCAAGCGTTGATTATAGAGGTCGTAAAGCCCCTCAAAGGCTTTCCCCATCCCGATCGGCCAGTTCATTGGGTAACTTGCGATGCCCAAGACTTCTTCCAATTCTTGCAAGAGGTCCAATGGCTCACGACCATCACGGTCCAGCTTGTTCATAAAGGTGAAGACTGGAATGCCACGGTGTTTGACAACTTCAAATAATTTCTTGGTTTGAGCCTCGATCCCTTTGGCAGAGTCTACGACCATAACCGCCGCATCCACCGCCATCAAGGTCCGGTAAGTATCTTCTGAGAAGTCCTCGTGCCCTGGGGTATCTAGGATATTAACGCGTTTTCCATCGTAGTCAAACTGCATGACAGATGAGGTTACCGAAATCCCACGTTGTTTCTCAATGTCCATCCAGTCGGATTTAGCAAAGTTTCCTGTTTTCTTCCCTTTGACAGTACCGGCTTCCCGAATCTCCCCACCAAAGTAGAGCAACTGCTCAGTAATCGTCGTTTTACCAGCATCCGGGTGGGAGATGATAGCAAAGGTACGGCGTTTTTTAATTTCTTCTTGTACGTTCATGTTCCTAATTCTTTCTCTTCTTATTTTTTGATAAATTTACAAATTCATCTCTACATCGGATTTCTCCTCAATTTCTCTATCTGTCCTATTATAGCGAAAATAGGCACTTTTTTCAACGATGATTCTTCTTTGAGAGCAAAAAGAAAGACTAAAATCCATAGATTCTAGTCCTCTTATCATGACTATTAGAAGGCTCCAAATCCTCCGCCACCGCCTCCGCCAGAGAATCCACCGCCGTCAACGCCGCCACTGCCATCTGAAGAGTTGATAGAGAAGCTTGAAACGCTATAGGAATCATCAGCATAACTCATTAAGGTAGAGCCGTCTAAGAAGGAATTTGAAGAGGTCGTTATCCAAACAACAGCATCCCAATTCTCATATGGTAAGGAAATCTGATGATTTTTGAGTACCTGACTCACTTTTTTAGCTTGACCATACATAGTTGCATAGACTAAGATACGATTCCATAGGACAACACTCTCCAGTTCCGCTTGGTTGAAATTTGGAATACTTTCGATCATATTTCGAAAGGCCATCCATTCAAATTGTGCATCCAAGTTCTCTAAAGATTGAAGATGATCTTCGCGAATTTTCACAAGAATATAAAATGGAATGAATAACAAAACCAAAAGTAAAATGATCCAAAAATAGAAGGAAGATAGGTGTGATCCAAATCCGAGAGATAAGAAACACATGCTCACAAATAAGATCAGTAAGAGCCAGAAATGTAGGGCGCAACCTGTTTTTGAAAAAGCTTCTTCTTTTTCAGTTAAGTCTCTAAAATAAGAGGGCAATCCTAATTTTGCAATTTCCTTCTCTACACCTTTTGACAATTGCTGGGCATCCTTTTTTAAAAGGGATTGAACTTCATTTCCGATCTTTCGAATACGGTCTCGTTGCGTGTCTGATTTAGCAGCTCGAAAGTCTTTTTTTAGGGCTACTTTATCAATTTTATATTTTGAGAATACCTCACTGATATTGATTTCAGATTCTTGATCAAAAATCATCTCAATAAACTTTAATTCAAAATCAGCCAAGCCTTCATAATGGAGACAGGTCAAGGTTTCCCCATTTTCATCCCTAGTCAACCGAAGATTTCCTCGATCAATAAGATCTAACATGGTTGCCTGGATGAGATGATTAAATTTTAGTTGCCCCTTCTCTCTAGACATCACCATCCGTTCAAAATCAAGTTGATACAGTGCCTTAGCTAGGACAAGAGGAGGTAAATTCTGTGGTGGTTCGTATAATCGTACTCCTTTTGAAATTCGACGAGTTCTGGTACTGATAAAATACCGAATCCATGGAATGAAAGCTAGGATAAATAAAAGAACCGATACAATTGGAACGACCTTGAGTAGAAGGGTCCGATAAAAGAATGTTTTTTGTTCAATGGATTTTTCTTTTTTGAGAAATTTCTCTTTTCCATTTCCCTTGTTAATCTCATTTGCTTGGTCTCGACGCAGGGCCTCTGTCATTGGCCAATAGGCATGCAGTTCGAGCTTACCATTTTTGGGAAAATCCTTTGTCCAAATATGATAACCAGTTGCAGTCCGTTCGACTTGGGCTGGTGGATTAAAGTAACCAGTATGGGCATACAGTTTTCCCTGCTTGTCATTCAAGCCATCCACATAAAAATCTAATTTCGCGACTTTCTCATCTCCATCTGAAATAGGAAACCAATTCAGTTCTGCAATATCCTTGTAGAAAGTCAAGAGATGATCAATCTTCCATTTTACTTTGATCTTGACCGTGCCACCGACGATACGGGCATTGTATATTTTTAATTGACGACCATCTTCCAGATCTGTCTCCTCTACACGAATCTCACGTTTTTCCCCATCCACATAGGCTTCCACCTCAGGATGACGATGAATCTTAAACCCTTTTGGAAGAGGATCTGCGCTTCCTAGAGTCACATATTGACCATGATAGCCTGTCTGAAACTGATAGGTAATCTCTTGTGTAAATGTTGCTTCGCTATCTTCCTGCAATTGGAGGTGTCCTACATAGGATTCAATCGAATAGCGAACTTCATCATCTGCATGTGCGATCGTGATTGTACAAACCAAACTCCAAATGAGGGAAATCATTAGCAAGAAACGCTTCATATATTCTCCTTTAATATAAAACAGGGTTGAGACCGAGATGTCCCAACCTTCCTACTTGTTATTTTCTCACTTTCACCCGCTCACTTCTGCGACTGAAGAACTGATTAAAGAGTAATAAAGCAAGGGCTAAAATACTGGATACAACCAGATAATTGAGCCACACCTTATCCCCTCTCATAATCGGAGGACGAGCCATCAAGCCATAATTTCCTCCTGTCAATTGATTGACTCCAACCAGGAATAAATCTAAGGCAAAGGTATAGAGAACAATCTGACTATTTTTTAAGAGGTTTCGATCATACCATCTCAAGAGATAAATCAAGGAATTGATGAGGAGACAGTAATGTCCGAGGAGGAAAGAAAAGCTCGTAATATGAGGGAAAGTATAGGGATCAAAGACTGGATAGCCTAAAGCAAAGATGGCTCCACTCACTCCCATCAAGGCAAAGAACTGTTTGCTTTTCCAGCGGTCTGGTAAAAACAAGACCGCAAACATGGCCAAACGGCAATGATAAAATGGTAAGCTATTGGACCAAGGAATGTGGTAAGCAAAATACCAAAGATACAAGCAAATTAACTGGAAGCCTTGTAAGTATTGAAAGCATTTGCGAAATTGCTCATTCTGATAATAGCGAAGTGACATCATGATCGCTGTCACAACGAACAAGACCATCACACTATACCAAAGTGCTGAGATTGCTGGTGGTGCTGTTGATTCTGTAGTGAAAAAATGATGCATAAAATCTCCTTATTTAAACAGATTTAGGTATTCTTCTTTTCTTACTGTACTGAACGATCGTATTGATGAAAATCAGTGTCCCCGTCATGAGAACTGTCACAATCAAATAGTTGAACACAAGGCCATGGTCACCGATCACAGGAGGGCGACGCATAAAGCCGTAGTTCCCACCTGTTGCGAGATTGGCAAGCTGAATAATGGCATTGACCCCAAAGGTCATCTGACAGATTTTCCAAACAGCCCCCTCTTCCACCTGGTAGGATTGAACCAGATAGATCAAACAGTTGGCCAAGAGAGCCCAGTGACCAAAGACATTGTTGATCGAGGAAACGTGAGGAAAAGGGTAGGGATAAAAAACGGGATGAACCAAGGCCATAATGGAGCCAAAGACTCCCACGAGAGCAAAATATTGCTTGAAGCTGCCCTTAGGAGCTAAGAGAATAATCCACATGGCCATCCGGCTATGATAGAAGGGAAGACTCTCTGAAAGAGGCAAGCGAGCAGCTAGATACCAAGAGTTGATGATGAGCAGTTGTATCAACTGCCCCCAATACCAAAAGTTTTGGTAGCCTTTAGAGTGAGCAAATCGAATGGACAGAACTCCCACTACTACCAATGAAGTCGGCAATAAGAAATACCAAGCCCCCAATTGAGGAGGAGCCGTTGGTTGACTGGTAAAAAATAAGTCCCAAAGTGTCATGATTTCTTTCCCTTATCTGCTCTTTTTATTCTGAACGCGAAACGATACTCTCTTCGACCATCTTGTATTTGTATTTATAGCGTTGATTGACCAAGCAAATACCTGCCACCATCACGATGCTGACCAAGAGGTAGTTCAAGAGAGCACCGTGGTCTCCAATGATTGGTGGACGCTTTAAGAAGCCGTAATCTCCTCTGGTCAAGAGATTGACCAAAAAGATGACTGCATTCATGCCAAAGGTGATCTTAACAATTCGTAGGCTGTCTTGTTTTTCCGACTGATAAAAATCTTGCAGGTAAATCAAACTATTGGCAAACAAGGCCCAGTGACTAAAAATCAGATTGAGCACAGTAATATGAGGGAAGGGGAAGGGGTCAAAGGCTGGATAAACCAAGGCCGCAATGGATCCTAGAACTCCCAACAAGGCAAAATATTGCTTGATATAGGTCCCTCTCGGTGCAAAGAGAATTGCAAGCATGGCCAAGCGACAATGATAAAAAGGCAAATTATCTGTCAAAGGCATGTGGGCTAGAATATACCAAGCATTGATGGTCAAGACTTGAATCAATTGTGCCCAGTACCAAAAGCGCTGGTAGCTTTTTGACTGCGCATATCTGATGGAAAAGTAACCAACCACCAACAAAGAAGCTGGTAGAATGAAATACCAGAGCCCAAATTCAGGCGGGGCTGATTTTTGGTTCGTAAACAATAAATCCCAAAGTGTCATTTTATATCCCTTTAATTTATAAATCGTTTTTAATCACAATACAAATCTCGTTTCCCATCATAAACCTCCCAAAGGAAGTTCAACTGTTCTTCTGTATTGCGCTTGGTAGAAAGAGCAGGCATTTTCTCTCTCTCAAAAAAGGCAAGGTCGGAAATTTCCTGATTCTGTTGAAAACTTCCATCCAGCAATTCACATTCAAATACCAATTTCACATATTGGCGACTTTGCAATTGGTAGCGATTGGTATCAAATACTGCCAACAACCGATTGACACGTGCTACATAGCCCGTTTCTTCCTGGATTTCCTTTAAAATATTTTCTTTAGGAGAATAGCCAACCTCACCAAAACCACCTGGCAAAGCCCAGGTCTCTTCTCCCTGACCTTTCACCAGACAAAGTTTTCTATCTTTGACAATCCAAGCCCTAACATCAATTAAGGGGGTGTCATAATAGTTTGTCGGTCGAAACAAATCCGATAATTCTTGTGGATTCAGATCAGTCGTTTCTCTCACAAGATCCTGTAAAATTTCACGAATATCCTGATAGCGCTCTTGATCAAATGGATCTTTTGAGAACGCTAATCCTGTATTGGTGATTGAAATCAAGCGCTGAATGTTCTTCAGTACATTATTACTCGCCATTCTCCAACTCCTCTACCAATTTGGCTAGATTCATGGAATTGCTTCCCTTGATGAGGATTTGGTCTTGCTCTTTCAAGCTTTCCTTGACTTGTTTGACCATGTCCTCAAACTGGTCTTCCTCAGCTGTCTTCTTGAAATAATAGACATGTCCGAGTGGGAACATCTGACTCGCTAACTGAGCCAATCCTGAAATGTCTTGGCCATAGAAAATAACCGTATCCAAAACATCCGGCGAGAGGCTAAGAATCATTTGGTCGTGCAGATCTACCGATTGCTCCCCTAGTTCTTTCATATCTGCCAGGACGGCTAATTTTCGACCATTTGGATTAGCAGGAATGGTGGAGAAAGTTTCTAAGATTAGGCGCATAGCCGTTGGGTTAGCATTGTAAACATCGGATAGGATATCCGCTCCGTTACTGGCCTTCTTCCATTCTGTCCGGTTGCGCGTCAATTGCAAGGTTTCAAAACTATCACGAATTGCAGCTTCACTCACTCCTTCTTTCAAAGCAACATAAGCTGCAATCATAGCATTGGTCGCATTGTATTTTCCTGTTACTGGAAGATCAATCGCTTCTTCTAAGAAATTAGCTCGGAAAGTTAAGCTATCCTTTCGCTCGATTAACTCGGTAATAAAAATCTCCTCGTCTGGACCAAAGCGGACCACTGTTTGCTTTTCAGGGAGGTAGGCATTCACGATCGGATCAGCTGGAACTACCAGAAGGCCACCTTCTGGCATCCCGTCCGCAATCTGGAGTTTTCCTTTTGCGATCTCACTTCGATCTTTAAAGAATTCCAAATGGGCTTCCCCAATCAAGGTGACAATAGCAGCTTTTGGATGCGCCAGTTCTGACAAGAGATGGATATCTCCTAGATGGTCTTGCCCCATTTCAAGGACCAGTTTGTCTGTCCCTTCTGGCATATGCAAAACCGTATAAGGAAGACCAATTTCGTTGTTATAGTTTCCTTGTGTTTTATAGGTTAGGTAAGTAGTGGACAAAAGCTGTGCCAACATATCTTTTGTGGTGGTTTTACCATTTGACCCCGTCACTGCAAAAACATCCACTTTTGTCTTTTGAAGATAGGCTGCAGCCAATGTTTGAAAAGCGCTCAAAACATCTTCCACCAAAATATAAGGGTGGCCTTCTACCACTTTCTCTGAAAAAGTGGCTACGGCTCCGTTTTCAAAAGCAGTCTCAATAAAGTCATGACCATCACGCGCTCCCTTTAAGGGAACAAAAAGGTCTCCAGGCCCAATCAAACGACTGTCAAATTCCGGCTTGACGAGGGCCACATCTTCAAATTGGCTGATATCATTTTTTGCATGTACTAGATGAGCAACTTCATGTAATGTGAGATTCATATCCGACTCCTCAGTTCTCCGTGGCGTCTTCAAAAATTTGGACGCTCCTATCAAATTCTTCTCATTATACCATATTCTAGACCACAAAAAAAGTGGCTGGGACAGAAGTCCTAGCCTCTTGATTGTTTTTGGATTGTCGAGCAAGACGCAGTGGTTGAGTGGGCTCTACTAAGCTGATTTCATCAGCTTTTACAGCCCTACT
>CAKPZX010000020.1 GCA_934215455.1 uncultured Streptococcus sp. | reverse complement strand
AAACGATGGTATTCAGAAATAAAGCGTTCTTGATACAAATAATATAAAAATTGGTTAACAGCGGATAATTTTCGTTTTTGAACCGCCGGTTTAAAATCTTTAATCGAAGCTTGGTAAATTCTCAAATTCGTCGGCGTCACTTTTCCATGGATCGACTCAATAAACTGGTCCAAATCATAGAAATAGGCTGACTGAGAATTTTCACTTAGTTCTTTTTGATCAATAAAACTTGCAATAAATTCTTTCATTTTGGAATCATCTCGTATTCATTTGAAAAATTATGCATCAGCGAATTGATGGCTTTCAGAATTGATTTCCGCGTAATAATCCCTTGGAAATACCCTTCTTCATCCACCACCGATAAGAAGGAGTCATCCACCAACTTGTGAAGGACTTCTGTCAAATTGAAGTCTAAGCCGATGACCCCGACCTCCCTCTTTGCAACGTCTACGATATCCATCGAAGCAAAAGTCTCCTCAGGAATCTCGTGTTTCAATTGATAAGATAGAATATCCGTTAGGGAGATCGTCCCCACAAACTTGCGTTCATCCGTCACTACCGGAATGCGACTATAGCTAATCTGGCTCAATAGCAAGACCGCATGGTCTACATTGTGGGTATCAATCAAGACCGCTAAATTTTTGGCAGGAGTTAAGAACGTCTCTTCCTGCGCCAGCAAGAAACGTTCAAATTCCTTTGCTATCATCTGCTAAACTCCTTTGTCAATTCAGGATACAACTCATGATCTCGCGTATAATACTCTACCTTGAAGTTCGAATCGGTAATCTCTATCTTGGCATACAAACACTCTCGAATCAGACCACGTGGTTGGCTAATAGATCCAGGATTCACAAAGAGAGTTCTTCCTTCCTTCCAAGCATCTGGGATATGAAGGTGGCCGTAAAGACAGATATCTGCTTCTTCCTCTTGGGCCCACAGATCCAATTTTTGAAAACTAAAATTGATCTGGAAGAGATGTCCGTGGGTCTGGATGATCCGTGTTGGCCCTAGTTGGGTCACCAAGCGTTCCGGATAGCCATCATAAAAATCCATATTTCCTTGGACAACGTGGATCCCTTCCCAGACAGGGTCATCACTTTTTAGTTCAGAATCCCCATTGTGAAAGATCCCATCGACCTGGCCTAGGTATTTTTCTTTAATAGCTTCAACAATGGAGCGGTCTCCATGCGAGTCACTCATAACGATGATTGTTTGCTTTGCCATGATGGAAATACCTCCAATAACTTTTTAACAGCTAAAGCACGATGTGATTGTGTATTTTTTTCTTCTAGCGTTAATTCAGCTGCAGCACGGCCCGTTTCCCCAACTAAGAAGAGAGGGTCATAGCCAAAGCCGTGTTCCCCTTTAGGCTCAAAATTAATATATCCTGGCCAATCTGCTTCCACCACTAGGCTTTCATTTCCTGGTCTTGCAACCACCAAGGTCGTATGAAACTGGGCTGAGCGATCTTTCAAGTCAAAGACCATAGCCAATTCGTGCAACAATTTCGCATTGTTTTCCGCATCTGTCGCACCAACTCCCGCAAAGCGAGCTGACCAAACTCCTGGTAAGCCTCCCAAGATATCTACCTTCAAACCTGAATCATCCGCTAAGACTGTTTTCCCAGTTAGCTCTGCGATGGTTTCAGCTTTCAGGCGGGCATTCTCTTCAAAGGTCATCCCTGTCTCTTCGACTTCTGGAAGCTCTGGGTATTGATTGAGATTTTCCACTTCAAAGCCCAGCTTTTCAAACATATTACGGAATTCTTTGGTTTTTCCCTCATTTCGAGTCGCAATCAGAATCGTATCTTTGACCTTGTCTTGACCCAAGAAGGCTTCCAACTCCACCCCATCACTTGGCAAATGCAAATAGAGTAATTTCCCTTTTTCAACCAAGAGCAAGGCTCCTTGACGCTGTACAATCTCAAAAGATCTTCCCTTGACTTCATTCAAGATTTCGGTCAAAAAGGTTAAAAAACGAAAAGCTGAACCATAGCGCATCACCGATAGATTGAGAGGGAATCCTTCAGGATCCTTGGCAAAGAGAAGTTCCAGCTGGTCTAACAGAGTGGAAGCTTCCGCAGGAACTTGACTAAATTGGTTGTAGTCTGCATCTTCTCCCCATTGGGCAATATACCAATCTTGGGGATCTTTGTATTCAAATAGTTTGTCACTCATAAATTTACGTGCTCCACATTCACTGAACGTTCTAGCCATTTTTCGGCAATCGCTGCAAAGCTATTGGCATTTGCAGTGGTATAAAAGCGGTGGGTCTGCTCTAAGAGTTCCCGACTCTTATTGAGCTCAAAATAGTTTAATAAGACGGAAATATCCCGAACACACTCTGCCCCACTATCAATCAATTTGACATCCGGTCCCATCACATTTTGAATGATCGGTTTTAAAAGGGGATAATGGGTGCATCCCAAGACCAAGGTATCAACCTTTCCAACTAGTGGTTTTAGGGTTTCGTAAACCACCTTTTTGGTCACACTGGATGCCAACTCGTTTGATTCCACTAAAGGAACAAACTTGGGACAAGCTAAACTGCTGACTTCTATGTCTGGTGCCAGACTTTGAATCTTCTCTTTATAAATTCCAGAAGAAACCGTCATTGGTGTCCCAATGACCCCAATTTTTTGATGGGTCGTCGATTTAATGGCTGCAGAAGCACCGGGCAAAATCACTCCTAAAACGGGAATATCAAGTTTCTCCTTGACTTCTTCCCAAACAACTGCCGTCGCTGTATTACAGGCTAAGACAATCATCTTGACATTTTTGGTCAGAAGGAAGTTCACCATCTGCCAAGTATACTCGCGAATTTGGTCTGCTGGTCTAGGACCATAAGGTGCACGCGCTGAATCTCCAATATAGACGACATCTTCGTGAGGAAGCTGACGGAGCAATTCGCGGACAACAGTCAGGCCCCCTACTCCAGAATCTAAAAAACCAATCGGTCGGTTATCCATATCTCTTCCTTCCAAAAGGAGGGACTAAGAAATTCCTCCAAGCCCCTCTCATTTATTATCGTGAGATTGCCCCACTCTTATTTTTTCTTGTTTTTCGCCATTGCTGATTTTTGTTGGCTCACAATTTGGCGATAGACTTGTTGAACTTTTGCTTCGCTTGGACGTTGGCCGCTCGCTCCTAAAAGCGTACGAACTGCTTCAACATTCAAACGTGGGTTTGATGCAAATTCTTTTTCAAATTGACGACGAAGCAAGAACATTCCTGCAATCATCCCACCAAAGAAAGCTAAAATAATCAACAAAATTCCTAAAAAGAGATTCATACAATTTTCTCCGATCCATTATTTTTACATAACTATCATTATATCAGACAATCGCTTATTTTTCAATGTCAAAGCCGTAGAGTGTCGCAAGATAATCTTCTGGTTTTTCTGCTCGACGAATCAAACGGGCCTGCCCATCTTCTTGAAGCAAAACTTCTGCCGAACGCAACTTGGCATTGTACTGATACCCCATTGAAAATCCATGAGCTCCGGTATCATGGATCACAAGTAAATCTCCAATCTCCGTCACAGGTAGTTCTCGTTGTTTTGCAAATTTATCGTTGTTTTCACAGAGACTTCCCACGACATCGACCACTTCAGTTGGTCCATCTGGGCGATCCATATTGGTAATATGGTGATAAGCACCGTACATAGCCGGTCTAAGAAGATTCACAGCTGAAGCATCGACGCCCACATAGGTCCGGTAGGTTTTCTTTTTATGAGTGACTCTGGTTACCAGGAGGCCGTGTGAAGCCAGCATAAAGCGACCAAGCTCGGTATAGATTTTCACATGACCAAGTCCTGCCGGTTTGAGAATCTCATCAAAAACGCGATGCACACCTTCCCCAATAATGGCAATATCATTTGGTTCTTGCTCCGGCTTGTAATTGACCCCAACTCCACCAGAGAGGTTGATGAAGCCCAAGTGGACACCTGTTTTCTCGACGACTTCTACTGCTAATTCAAAAAGTTGACGCGCTAGCTCTGGATAGTAGTCGTTGGATACAGTATTAGAAGCTAATAAAGCGTGAATGCCAAACTCTTCCACACCTAGTTCTTTCAACTCGATAAAGGCTTGGATCAATTGCTCCTTGGTCATTCCAAACTTGGCTTCTTCAGGATTGTCCATAATATCGGTTCCCAGTTCAAAAACTCCACCAGGATTATAGCGGCAAGAAATAACCTTGGGGATGCTGGTCACAGACTTCAAGAAAGCAATGTCTTCATAGGCGTCCAGATTGATAGTTGCCCCTAATTCTCTCGCATAGACAAATTCATCGGCTGGCGTGTTGTTAGAAGAAAACATGATCTCTTCTCCACTAAAGCCCAGCTTATCCGCCATTAATAATTCCACGTAGCTGGCCGTGTCGACACCACATCCCTCTTCTTGCAAAATTTTTAGGATCGATGGGTTAGGAGTCGCCTTGATGGCAAAATATTCCTTAAATCCTTCATTCCAAGCAAAAGCTTGATGGAGGGCACGAGCCGTTTCACGAATTCCTGCTTCATCATAGAGATGGAAAGGGGGAGGAAATTCTTGGGTCAGACTTTCTAATTGTTCACGGGTTACAAAAGGTGTTTTCATAAGCGCTCATTTCTATTCTTTAGTCACTATTAGTATAGCACAAGTCGAAAGACAAAAAAAGCCGAGGCAACTGCCCCAGCTCAATCTCTCTTTGATTAGTCGTTTCTTCCGAAGATACGAAGAAGGCTGATAAAGAGGTTGATAAAGTCAAGATAAAGTTCCAAAGCCATCGCTACTGCCCAGCCTGTCGCAGGTTGACCATTTGTTTGATCATAGACATAGCGGATCTTTTGGTTATCCCAAGCTGTCAAGCCTGCAAAGAGGAAGACAGAGATAATACTCAAGATATAATCCATACCAGAACTTCTCAAGAACATGTTCACAACAGAAGCGATGATCACACCGATCAAGACTCCCATCAAGGCACGTCCCATACCTGAAAGGTCTTTTTTCACGACGCGTCCGATAGCTCCCATGACAATAAACATCAAGGCACTTACTAAGAAAGCTTTATAGACAGTCGCTTGCATGTAGCGAGCAATGATAAAGCTCAAGGTAAAGCCATTCAAAGCTGAGTAGATCAAGAAGATCGGAAGAGCAGACGGGCTATTTTTAATAGCCTTCCCACTGGCAACAAAGACCAAGATCAATTCTACAACAACTGCTGCGTAGTAAACCATTGGTGCGGTTGTCAAGATTTGTACGAAGAAGTCTTGAAAGACTGTCATCATCAGGCCAGACACAAGGGCTGAAATCCCTACACCGATCCCCACTAATGAATAGATTTTGTTATAAAAAGCATTCAATCCACTTTGTTCTTGGATTACTGAATCATTATACATATTAACAAGTTCCTTTCAAATTTGTTTACTACGATTTTAACATTTTTCGATGAAAAAATCTCTTTTTAGCCATCTTTTTACGCCAAGGTTCTGAAGCTTCCTTAACAGCCCAGTATTTATCCACCATGGTCACTACGAAGGATTCTTTATAGCGAGGCGGAGCAAGGGTAGCTCCCCACATGTGTTTAATGATGATGTCTTCTTCCTTGGCATTGAGATCTGTAATCTTTCGCGCATTTCTCACGGCAATGCGGGGATGGATCCAGGCGTGACTTTTCGTAAACTTGGTCTCGCGCCAATCATAGTAAAAGAGGTCATGCAAGAGGCCACCCCGAGCCGTACTTTTAGCATCCCAACCAAATTTTTTAGCCAGTTTATAACTGGTATAGCTAACATGAATGGAATGCTCCAAACGATTGGAATGAATATGGTGGGGAATGTCAGCTAATTTTTGAACCTTAGGATGCTGGATCAGATGGCCTACATAGGTCATGTATTCTTTGTCACGATGATATTGCATAAGATAACCACCTTTCGTTGATAGGCTCTCCCAATAAGATCTCCATCAACTTCTTCTTACAGGTTAAGTATACTTCTTTTTCTCAAAATTTCCTTAAAGAAAACATCAAAATTCCTGCTGCCACTGCAACATTCAAACTCTCGGCCCGACCGGGCATGGGAATATGAACCAGCTGGTCTGCTTGTGCCGCCATTTCCTGACTGATGCCATTTCCTTCATTGCCCATAACCAGAATAAACTGATCGGTCTGAGGAAGCTGACGGTAGTCAATGGAAGCTTCTGAAAGCGTCGTTGCGAGAACTGCTAGATGAGATTGCGCAGCTCGTTCCAATAGTTCTTCTCGATCCAGTTTCCAGATAGGAATATGAAAATGACTGCCCTGCATGGATCGAAGGGTCTTGAGACTGTATAGATCTGCGGAGGCTTTCGAAAGCATGACGCCATCAAAACCTGCTGCATCTGCTGTTCGAATCATAGTCCCTACATTGCCAGGATCCTGTACATCCTCCAAATAGAGGAAGCGCCCTTGTAGCTGATCCGGAAGTTCTGGCTGCTCCAGAGCGATCTCTGCGACAATCCCTTGCGGAGTCTTCGAATCTGCCAAGAGACTTAAGATCTCCGGGGTCACGACGGTGACTTTTTGGATGTTCTCTACCCGGTCTAAATAGGCTTCTAAAACAAAGACCTGTTGAATCTTCGCTTGATTTTCTACTGCCTCTTCAAACAGATGCCAGCCTTCAATGAGATAAGAATCTGTCCGGTATTTTTTTTGATGTAATTTTTTAGCATTTTTGATTACATTATTGGATTTAGACGTTATAATATTCATAGAACTATTATAGCACAAAGAAAAAGAAGAAATCATGCCTCAGATAGATTTCTTCGAGTCAAGGAGGTCGCACATGCAAAAGGTAAAAATGATTGCCCAAGGACGGGTTCAAGGGGTTGGCTTTCGCTGGGGAGTGTACAGTCTTGCTTTAGAGATCGGTGGGATCACTGGCCGTGTCTGGAATAATGACGACGGAACGGTTGGCATTCTGGCCCAGGCAGAGTCTAGTAGCCAAATGGCCAAATTCATCCAAGAAATTCGCAAAGGTCCTACGCCTTTTGCACATGTGACTTATTTAGATGTTACGCTCGCAAACTTTGAAAACTATACAGACTTTAAAATTGCAAATTAAGACTAGAGAACTATTGTGTATTTTCCAAAAAAACAGTAGAATAGAAAGGTAACATTTTAAAAAAGAAGGAACTATTTGTGAAAAAAAATAAACTTGCATTACTTGCATCGATGGGACTAGCTTCGCTTGTCTTCTTGTCAGGATGCGTGAGTGTCGATCGGAAAACTGGAAATCCGACTGGATTGATCTGGAATCTTCTTGGCCGTCCGATGGGCGAAGCCATCAAATTCTTTGCCAACAACCTTGGCTTGGGCTTTGGGATCGGGATTATTATCGTCACCTTGATCGTGCGTTTAATCATCTTGCCACTTGGTTTATACCAATCATGGAAGGCAACCTACCAATCTGAAAAGATGAACTACTTAAAACCTATCCTTGGGCCAATCCAAGAGCGCATGAAGAACGCTAGCACACAAGAAGAAAAGCTATTGGCGCAACAGGAATTAATGGCTGCTCAACGTGAAAATGGAGTCAGCATGTTTGGTGGAGTTGGGTGTTTGCCACTCTTGATCCAAATGCCATTCTTCTCTGCTCTCTTCTTTGCAGCTCAACACACCAAAGGGGTAGCAGATAGTAGCTTCCTTGGCATTGCACTTGGCAAACCAAGCTTGCTCTTAACGGCTATCGTAGCAGTTCTTTACTATATCCAAAGTATGCTTTCTCTTCATGGAATTGAAGATGAGACCCAAAAGGAAAGCATGCGCAAAGCATCACTGATGAGTCCGATTATGATCGGTGTCTTCTCATTGATCTCCTCAGCCGGAGTGACTCTTTACTGGGTAGTCGGTGGGGTGATCCAAATTATCCAACAATTTGTCATCAACTACTTGATTCGTCCAAATCTTCGCAAACGAGTCGCTGAGGAATACAAAAACAATCCTCCAAAAGCGACGAGTCACCGCGTGAAAAAAGATGTCACACCAACTGCGACGACACAAATCCAACACAAACCAAAAAACAACCGCAATGCAGGAAAACAACGCAATAGAAAGTAATACAAACTACTAAATTCTAGCGAAAATAGAGCAGCACTTGAACCCTTTGGTTCAAGTGCTTTTTTGATACCGTTCAGTCAGTCAACGTAGAATTTTCACCCTCACAAGGAGATTAAGAGCACAAAAAAATAGGCCCTCTTGGAGAGCCTGCATTTTATAGTTACGCTGTTTTTTCTACGTTCAAAATTTTCACTTGGTAACTTCCAGCTGGTGTCTCAACAGTGACAACGTCACCTGTCTTCTTACCAATCAAAGCGTGACCGATTGGGCTTTCGTTAGAGATCTTTCCTGCAAAGGCATCTGCCCCTGCTGAACCAACGATGCTGTATACTTCTTCATCTGTTTCGCCAACTTCTTGGACTGTAACAGTTTTTCCGATCGCAACTTCGTCTACTGCAACAGCATCACTATCGACGATTTCCGCATAACGGATTTTTGTTTCCAAGCTAGAGATTTGACCTTCCACAAATGCTTGTTCATCTTTTGCTGCTTCGTACTCAGAGTTTTCTGAGAGGTCACCATATGAACGAGCGATCTTGATCCGTTCTACCACTTCAGGTCGACGGACCAATTTCAATTCTTCTAATTCTTGTTCCAATTTTTCTTTTTCTGCTAGGGTCATTGGGTATGTTTTTTCTGCCATTATTCTTCTCTTTCTATTATTTGAATGAAAAAGCTGTGGACGCGCCACATGCTTTTTCTAGTTTGAACTTGCTTGTGTCAATTTACTATTGACGTGTTCTTCTACATTTTTATTGTGTTCTTCGTATGTCTTAGCGAAGAAGACTTCACCATTTTCGACATTTGCGACAAAATACAAGTAGTCTGTCTTACTTGGGTTCACCGCCGCTTCGATCGCTGATACTCCAGGGTTATCCACTGGGCCAGGCATCAAGCCGGTATTCTTATAAATATTATAAGGTGAATCCAGCTCTGTATTGATCGTTGCATCTTCTTTTAAGGTCGTCTTTTGACCAAGTTTCCCTTCTGCATAAAGAATTGCAATATTACTTTGCAAAGGCATATCTTGGTTCAAGCGGTTATAGAAGACACTCGCGATATCTTTTCGGTCCTGATCCGTCGCCCCTTCTTTTTCCACCAAGGAAGCAAGAGTCAATACTTCGTTTACATTGATGTTCTTGCTCTCAAGTGTTTCATAGTATGGGCTTAAGTTTTGATCCATTGCCGCCAGCATCTGATCGATCATCTCTTTCACTGTGGTATCTTTCCCATAGTTATAAGTAGCTGGGAAGAGATATCCTTCTAAACGGTAGCGAACACCAGAATCCTTACTTGGCAGATTCGCCAAGAGCTTAGGATATTTGGCCACCATCTTCTCAATAAAGGCATCGTCTTGGACAGCCTTCAAGAAATCTTCTTTCTTAAATGGAGTCTTGCCTGCCTTCTTGGTGGAGACATCGGTAGTGATAGCCGTCGCAATCTGATCGATCGTATAGCCTTCTGGAATCGTGACCTTTCCAAGAACTGGAGCCTGAGGAGTTTTGGTTCCCTCTTCTTGCAGTTTTTGGATGATGGTTTCTAGATCCATGCTCTTTTGCAAATTGAAGTAACCAGATTTGAAATTGCTATAGTTTTTGAACTTGGTATAGTAGTTAAAGAACTGACCATTTTTCACGAGTCCTTTTTTCTCAAGGATCGCGCCAATCTCACGATTACTTGAACCTGCTGGAATCTCAACCGTTACGAATTCTGTTGCATTTTTATCCATCGGCTTTACGGCTGAATGGATATAGGTCACAGCAAAGATCCCTGTAGCCACGATCACAATCAGCAAAAGACTGACCACTGTCCGCACAATTCGTTTAGCGATTTTATTTTGTTTCTTTTGTTTTTGTTGGCGCTGGTTACGAGAAGAGCGCGATAAGCTTTCCTCTACTGGTTCCTGACTTGGTTCTTTTGGAGCAGGCTTTGTAAGCTCACTCTTTTCTTCCACAGCAGGAGTCGCCTTTTCTGGCTCCACTGGTTCTTCTTTGGGAGCCAACGCAGATTCTTCTACTTTTGGAGGTGGTGTTGCTTCTTCCTCCTCTTTCAGTGAAGAAGGGGTTTCAATGCTTCGATCAGGTAGATCATACTCTTTTTCGATCTTTAGAAGTTGCTCATTGGCCTCTTCTAAGTCTCTGAGGATCTGCTCTTTGAAGCTTAATAACTTCTCACTGTCTTGTGATTTATCAGTCAAATAATTGACCTCCCTCATCATAATCCTTAATATTATATCTTAAAAGATTTAGAAAAGCAATACAAATCGCCCTTCTTCTTCAAAATACCTATTTAATCAAGGTTTTCGTTTTCCCAGACTAGATTGTACCAAACTTCACCCGCATATTGGGATTCTGAAAGACCTTCATTGGTAAATCCTTGCTTTTCGTAATAAGAAATCAAATAATCATGACAGGTTAAATTGATCCCTTGACGGCTATCCTTTATCGCAATCTCTTTCATTGCCTCAAGCAAGAGGGTTCCAACCCCTAGCCCTTGGGCTTCTTTAGCAATAGATAGACTCGTAATGGAAATAAAGCCCTTTTCTAACTGGCTTAGATCTTCAACCTCTGAAAAAGAGGAATCGATCAAATAGCGCTCCGGTCTAACAGGTCCTTCTAAATACCCTAAAATCTGACCTTGGCACTCTGCTACAAGAAATGTCGTTTGAATCTTTTCAATGTGATCTTTTAAAATCTCACGCGCAATCGCTTCTTCTTCTGAGAAATTCTCAAGCTCAATGCGATCGATGGCATCCAAATCCTTCAGATCTGCCTGTCTAATGTGAATCTTTTCTTTCATCATTTACTCCTTCTATCGTTCCCAAACCATATGGACACCTCGATCAGACTCAGCTTCATCTCGAAATCCTTGCTGGGAAAAATAAGATAGCAAGTCTTCTGGGCAATCGATCCAAATGGCTTCCTTTTCCTTTTGAACAGCTAGATCCTTTAAAGCCGCGATCAAAATAGAACCATAGCCTTGACCTTGAAAGGCTGGTCTCACTGCTAGTCGCAATACAATTAGGTCTCCTTTTAAAGGCTGGTCTTCTGTCGCCAACAAGTAAGCCACAGCAGCCCCCGCCTGCTCTGCAAGCAAAGAAATGGCTTCCTTCGAACCTAGCGCTTCCTCAAGAGTGTCCTTGTGCTTCTTTCCTTCATTGTCATGAAGTTCTTCTTCTAGCAACAGTAGCTGTTCTTGATCAGCTGGGGTGATTGTTCGAATCATCATCCTGCTTTCCTCATCTCATACTCCTTCAGTGGACAGATAAATTTGAGTCTGGAACCAATCGATTCCAGACTCAATCATCTCTTATTGTACACTATGTGTCAAACTAGATAATAAACGCTCAAATGAGTATTCATAGGTTTGAATATCTCCTGCTCCCATAAAGACATAGACTGCATTATCATGGTCAAGAAGAGGAGAAACATTCTCAGCTGTAATAATCGCTGAGCGTTTGACAATTTTTGCTTCCAAATCTTCAACTTTCACATCGCCGTGATCGACTTCCCGTGCAGAACCATAGATCTGTGCCAAGTAAACAGCATCTGCTTGATTCAAAGCTTCAGCAAATTCATCTAACAAGGCAATGGTCCGTGTAAAGGTATGTGGTTGGAAAATGGCCACAATCTCTTTGCTTGGGTATTTTTGACGGGCCGCATCCAAGGTTGCAATAATTTCCGTTGGATGGTGCGCAAAGTCATCGATGATCACTGTTCCATTGACTACTTTTTCAGTGAAGCGACGTTTCACGCCAGCAAAGGTCTTCAAATGCTCGCGGACCAAATCTAAGTCAAATCCTGCAATGTAAAGCAAACCAATGACTGCTGTAGCATTCATGATGTTGTGACGACCAAATGTTGGGATATGGAATTGCCCCAAGTCTTCTCCACGGAAATGAACGTTGAAGGTTGAACCTGTCGTTGAGCGAAGCAGGTTGCTTGCCACGAAATCGTTCGTCTCCTTATCAAAACCATAGTAATAAATTGGTGCTGATGAGGTAATCCGACGCAATTCTTTGTCTTCTCCGTAGATGAAGAGTCCTTTACTGATTTGTTTAGCATAATCGTTAAAGGCATTAAAGACATCTTCTAAGCTCGTGAAATAGTCTGGATGGTCGAAGTCAATATTGGTGATGATGCTGTATTCAGGATGGTAAGGCATAAAATGGCGTTCATACTCATCTGATTCAAATACAAAGTATTTGGCTGCTGCAGAGCCACGACCTGTCCCGTCACCAATCAAATAACTGGTATCAGTGATATTTGATAAGACGTGAGAAAGCATCCCTGTTGTTGAGGTTTTTCCGTGTGCTCCGGCAACCCCCATGCTGACGAAGTCACGCATAAATTCACCAAGGAATTCATGGTAGCGTTTATAGGTTAGACCATGCTCATCTGCATAAGCGATTTCCACATTGTTATCTGGACGGAAAGCATTCCCAGCAATGAGGATTTTGTCGCCTTCCAAATTTTTCACATCAAATGGATAAATTTGAATTCCTGCTTGTTCCAAGCCACGTTGCGTAAAGTAATACTTCTCAACATCTGACCCTTGAACCGTATGTCCCATTTGGTGAAGCATGAGGGCTAAAGCACTCATCCCTGCTCCTTTAATTCCAATAAAATGGTATGTGTTAGACATGTTTTCTCCTTATTCTTGATCTAGATGGGTTAAATCCAATTCTTGTTTGATTGGCTGTGGTTTCAACTTGTGTTGATCTTTATTGTATATTTGGCTAGTCTTTAAGAAATCATAATTGTTTTTCTTTTCAGTCGGTTCTGCCACTTCTGGTTCTCCTGCAGATTCGAACTCTGCAAGGATCAACTGATCTTGTCGCAATCGTTTGCTGTATTTCAATAATTCACCCGGATTTTCCTTTTGGAAGGGAGCCGTTGGCTGACCAGGTTTTCGTTCTGAAATAAACGGTTTTTTCCGCTTACTTGTAGTAGCTGCTGGATCCGTAGTCAGATAGGGTGCTGTGCGTTTCTTTTTCAGATCTTCACGCGCACGCTCTCTCGCTTCCTCTGCATAACGGTTGGCAGGACTTTTTTTATCAATCGGCTCTTTAAAATCAGGTTTTCTTACTGGCCGTCTTTTCGGTAGGGGCTCTTCTAGTGGTTGATGGTAAGGATGCTTAGGTTTGGTATTTTCAGCAATCGGTTGCCATTCCAAATAATTTTTATCCACATAGTCGCCTGTAATGTTACTAATCAAGTCTGTTTCATCATACAGGTTCATGTGGGGCATCTCTGTTAACATCAACTCATTATCCCCTACTTGAGGAAAATATTTTTCTGTCATGCTTTCTTCCTTTCGACACTCCATTAATTATAAACTATTCACAGAATTTTTCAAGCTATTCTGACTGAATTCCAAGAATCTCACGAATTTCCTCAACCGATAAACTAGATCGTGTTTCCGTTCCGTCTAAAATCGTTGAGACCAAGTGTCTTTTGGAAGCTTGTAGTTCTTGGATTTTTTCTTCGATCGTACCACGAGTAATCATGCGGTAAACTTCAACATTTTGTTCCTGTCCCATTCGATGGGCACGTCCAATAGCCTGGTCTTCCACTGCAGGATTCCACCACAAATCGACTAAGATGACCGTATCGGCACCAGTGAGGTTTAATCCAACCCCTCCAGCCTTCAAAGAAATGAGAAAAGCATGGCGCTCACCTGCATTAAAGGCATTGGTCATTTCTTGACGATCTTTAGCGGGAGTAGAACCTGTGATTTTAAAGGAAGTCATGCCAAGCTGGTCAATTTCCTGCTCTAGGATATCCAGCATGCCTCTGAATTGAGAGAAGATCAAAACCCGGTGTTCGCCATCCTTGATTTGCCCCAAAAGATCTCGAAGGCTCTCCAATTTCCCACTATCTCCTTGATAGTCCTCCATAAAGAGGGCGGGGGTATCACAGATTTGGCGAAGGCGCATGAGGCCAGAGAGAATTTCCACCTTGCTCCGATTTAGTTCTTCCTCGCTAGAGCTTCGAACCCGATCTTGAATTTGTTTTAATTGAGCCAAATAGATCGTTTTTTGACTTTCATCCAACTCATTGTGGTAGGTTGTTTCAATTAAGTCCGGTAATTCTTGGAGCACTTCATCTTTTTTCCGTCTCATGACGAAAGGTTTGACAAAACGCGCAATGGTCTCAGGACTCAATTTTTGAAATTCTCTTTTAGCTGGGAAGAGCCCTGGAAGGACAATTTGGAAAATAGACCAGAGTTCACCCACATGATTTTCAATCGGTGTCCCAGATAAGGCAAACACATGCGGAACCTCAAAGCCACGTAAGTGTTGGGCAATCTTGGTTTGGGCATTTTTCATGACCTGGGCTTCATCTAGAATCAAGTACTCATACTGATTCTTCTGGTATTCCTCCACATCTTGACGGAAAGACGCGTAACTAGTAATAACCACCTGTGGATTGGTTGCGATGAGTTCATCTCGGTGCTGCTTGAGGCCGTAGACGACTGCCACTTCCATCTGAGGAGCGAATTTTGAAAATTCTTGTTTCCAATTGTAGATGAGACTGGACGGTGCTAGAATCAAGATTCTAGTTTCTTTTTTTGCAACACTGGTCAAAAAGGAAATGGTCTGCAGAGTTTTCCCAAGCCCCATATCATCCGCTAAAATACCACCAAAACCATAATGATTTAGCATGGAGAACCATTTGACCCCTGTTTCTTGGTAATCCCTCAGGGTCGCTTGGATTGTCATCTGAGGGAGTTGGTAATCTTCTGGATGAGTCAAATCATGAGCTAAATTTCGAAATTCTTCTGAAAAATGAACATTGTCTTGATCTGCCAACAAATCAGATAGCTGATAAGCGGCAATCCGGCGGGCTTGTAGTTTCCCACCCTTGCTCATTTTCGCCCGCAGATCTGCTAGGGCTCGACTGATTTTCTTGGTTTCTTCATCAAAGACAAGAACTTTCCCTGTATGGCTGACAAAATAGTCTTTTTGCCCTACTAGAGCTTTGAGGACCTGGTCCACTTCAGCTGGATCCACACTTTCAAAGTCAAAACCGATCTCCAGTAGACTGCCATTGGTTTTAACATCAATTTTTGGACGCTCCACTTGATAAAGATCTAAAAGGCTATCAGAGAGGGTAACCTCTCCTAAGGCTTCAAAAGTCGGGATCTGTTGGTGAAAGAATGGATAGAGTTGCTCACTTGATAAAGGACTTCTTTGGGAAGAAAAGTCGTCTGTAAAACCTGCTGCTAGCATGGTTGAAAAGACTTCTTGCTCCTTATCGAAATCACTGGAATAAGGAAGATTGAGAAGTTCCTCACGCGTGGTCACCACACGATCCTGGTATTGAAAGGCAACATCCAGTAATACAGTCTGATCCTGTGCTAGATCAAAATGAAATTCTGGAGTGAAATCGTGGATTAAAAAGCTGGTCGGAGCTGTAATTTGTCCCAGTTTTTTGAATTCTTTTAAACTATAGGAAAGTTTGGTCTGATCCGTTGGATCAAAATGCAGGCGTTTTTTGCGATCCTGATCCATTGGAAGATCTTGGATAGCCTTCCATAGGGTTCGCTGTTGGGGCGTCAGGTGATAGAAGACACCATTTCGAAACAGGTAAACAGCAGACTCGACAACCTTCACTTGTGGCTCAGTAATGATCAATTCGTAAAAATCACCATGGTCTTCCACCTGAAAATGAAAGAGATCTTCCTCCCCATGGACATCCTGAAAATAGACTTCAGAAAAATCATACATGCTGTATTGCAAGAGGAAGGAATCCAAATTCATTAGTAATTCTACAGCTTCTTCAAAGAGAGTCGGTGGAAAATAAAGATGGCGCCCAGCATTGGGAAAGAAATCTTGCTCTTTCGAGCCACTATCTGTGACCAAGCCTTGTAGGAAATTGATCACATCCTGACTAGGCCCATCAAATTCTATGTAAGAAATAGGTTCATAGTAACTTTTTCCAATTGCAAAATGGCCTTCTTTCTGAATGGTCTGCAAAAAAGCTAGTACATCTCTGATCACATAAGAGCGCTCGTCTGGCAAGCGACGAATGCGAAGGGTCCACAAGAATTGACCAGAGTATTCATCCTCCTGCCCGACTGCTGATAAGACATAGCGTGTTTCTTTCTTTTCGATTTTTGGAAGGACCTGGTCTAAAAACAAACTTCCAAAAGAGACCTTCTCCTGCGTTTCTTCAGTCGCCGTGGCGTCTTCTTCAAGACTTTCAAGAGCTGCTTTCCCACTGTCATCATTCTTCAAAAAAGCTTCCACAGCTGCCAGATGCGTACAGAATTTTTTCTTTTGAAAGAAAGCACAGCTACAAAAAACAGCATCGTCGTCCAAACTGTACCGCAAGCTTTCTTCTTCCACCCGAAAATACAGGTATTTTTCTTTTACTTCCTGAAGGGAAACTTTCCCAGCTTCATAGAGAAGGCTCCCTTGTGAACGAACCTTCCCAGGAATTAATTTTGCCATGTTTACCACCTTAGATTAATCCCTTTATTATACCATATTTAAGATAAAATTAGAAAAGATAATTTTACTATTAAAAGGATTTTAACTTACTTTTAGAAAAAAACTGAGACAGTCTTGTCCCAGCTTTTCACCTGATTTCGTAACAGAGTTACCTCAATCAGCTATCCATGATTTTTCTCTTTTAACTGTTTGAGCGAACAATAGACAGAATAGCTAAATAGAGAGGAGAAAGATCCCGATAGCCCACAGAAAAAGACAAAAAACACGACCTATTTTTTAATAAAATCCCCAACAATAGGATCAAGAGCTCCAAGCTTACGATCGAACCGAGAAACAAGAGATACAGATAGATTTTAAATAATAAGTACACAAACCTAAAGCTCTTATGATCTTCATGAGTTTACTCTACTCATCCTTAAAAAAAGCATAAGGAATAAAGAATATCCAGACTATGAAACTACGCATCTGACTATCCTCCACTTCATTTTACCAGCTTATTAAAAAAAGCAACGCTTATGCGCTACTTTTAGTTGTTTTCATAGTTAGAAGAATGAGCATTTTATCATTTGAAATATCCTTCTCCACTTTGATCCATTTGTCTCGTATTCCCTACTTCCGTTTTCGCGCAATCAAATGGATTGGAGTTCCTTCAAAAACAAAGGCCTTGCGAATTTGGTTTTCTAAGAAACGAAGGTATGAGAAGTGCATCAGTTCTTCTTCATTAACAAAGACCACAAAAGTTGGCGGCTTGGTTGCCACTTGTGTCGCATAGAAGATCTTGAGGCGTTTTCCTTTATCGGTCGGCGTTGGATTAATGGCAATGGCATCCATAATCACATCGTTCAAGACAGCTGAAGGAATCCGTGTATTTTGACTTTCACTGATCTGTTTGATCATCTCTGGCAACTTGTGCAAGCGTTGTTTGGTTAAGGCAGAGACAAAAACAATCGGCGCATAAGAAAGGTATTGGAATTGATCGCGAATGTCATCTTCCCACTGCTTCATGGTATGGTTGTCTTTTTCAATAGTATCCCATTTGTTGACAACAATGATCATGCCTTTACCAGCTTCATGAGCAAAGCCAGCGATCCGCTTGTCATACTCCCGAATCCCTTCTTCGGCATTAATGACCATCAAAACCACGTCTGAACGGTCGATGGCACGCATGGCACGCATGACAGAATATTTCTCAGTATTTTCATAGATTTTACCAGATTTGCGCATACCAGCTGTATCGATCATGGTAAATTCTTGACCATCTGCATCGGTAAAATGGGTATCGATGGCATCCCGTGTGGTTCCAGCAACAGGGCTTGCGATGACCCGATCTTCTCCCAGGATCGCATTGATCAAGCTGGATTTTCCAACATTTGGACGACCAATCAAGCTAAATTTAATGATATCTGGATTTTCTTCTTCTGTGTCATTCGGAAGATTTTCGATGATGGCATCGAGCACATCCCCAGTTCCGATCCCGTGGACAGAGGATACCGGTAGTGGCTCACCCAGTCCTAAGGCATAAAAGTCATAGATATCATTGCGCATCTCTGGGTTATCCACCTTGTTGACTGCAAGAATCACCGGTTTATGGGTCTTATACAAGATACGAGTGACATATTCATCCGCATCCGTGATCCCTTCTTTACCAGAAACGACAAAGACGATCACATCTGCTTCGTCCATGGCGATTTCTGCCTGATGCTTGATTTGCTCCATAAATGGGGCATCTACGTCATCAATTCCCCCCGTATCAATGATACTAAATTTTCGATTCAACCACTCAGCTGTTGCATAAATGCGGTCACGAGTGACTCCTTCTACATCCTCAACGATGGAAATCCGCTCACCGGCAATCCGGTTAAAGAGTGTAGATTTTCCGACATTGGGACGGCCTACAATCGCAATAGTTGGTAGGGCCATGATTTCCTCTTTTCTAATGAAAGGCGAGATTTCAGTTCAAGAACGCCTCTCTTCATTTCATAATAGTTTGTGTTTTTCTAGTAGTTTTTTGGTCTCTTCTTGTTCAGGTTGACCAAATTGAGCTGCAAGGCGCTCGCTCCAGCTATCTGTTGCACGCGCTCCAGCATAATCTGCCTGAACCTTGTCATAGGCAGTCACAACTGATAGGTCTTGTTCTTGGTATTCTTCTTCAAAAGCAACTTGCTCCAATGGCAAACGTGGTTTCACCGCATGCTGCTGATTAGGTACTCCGAGAGCAATCCCAAAAACAGGATAGGTATAGTCTGGCAGACGGAAGAGTTCTGCGACTTCTTCTGAACAGTAGCGCAACATGCCGATAATCACTCCACCATAGCCGAGACTTTCAGCTGCCAATAGCGTGTTTTGAGCTGCTAGAGCCGCATCCACTGAGGTGATCAGTAAGTTGTCCACCCCTTCAGGATGGAAATCCTGCTCATGAAGTTTGACAGCTTTTCCAGCGCGGTTTAAATCCCCAACAAAGAGGAGAAAGACGGCTGATTGGCGAATCGCTTCTTGAGGAAGCAAGTCGTAAAGAGCTTCTTTCTTTTCCTTGCTTTTGACCACAATCACAGAATAAGACTGAAAGTTTTTCCAACTTGATGCCATCTGCCCAGCTGATAAAATTTCCTTGAGGTCAGCTTCTTTGATGGCTTCTTCCTTAAAACGGCGAACAGAATAATGAGATTTCATTAAACGGATGGTTTCATTCATCGGCGATTGACTCCTTCCAAATGGATTTCCTTGGCTAAAAATTTCACGCGCTCCATGACACGTTTGGCCTGCCAGGTTTCATCTCCATTACGCGAAGCTGCAAAATGACGTTCCAACTCTTCAAAATTAAAGTTAGAAGTAAAGAAGGTTGGGAGATTTTCCTGCATTCGGTGCTGCAAAATCACTTGTAAGATTTCATCTCGCACCCAGGCTGACATCTGTTCCGCACCGATATCATCGAGAATTAAAATTTCGGCTTTTTTCACCTGATCGACGGTTTCTTTGACCAAGCCTGAACTGATGGCATTTTTAACATCGATAGCAAAACTTGGAAAATGAAGTAGGGTAGTAGAGGCCTGGCGTTTTTCGGATAAATCATGAGCCAAGGCTGCCATCATGTAGCTCTTTCCTACTCCAAAATCACCATAGAGGTAGATCCCCTTCTGATATTCCGGATAGTTGGCCACAAAATTGGCTAATTCTTCAAAGGCCTCAAATCGTCCTTTATCATCGAGTTCTATCTTGGCTAGACTCGCTTCTTTCAAGGTTGAAGGGAGATTGATCAAGTTGAGACGTTGGTTGATCGCAGCTCGTTTTTGGGCTTCGATTAACTCTGGCGTCTCCTCATAAGCGACATCCGCATAGCCTTCATTCATGGTGAGGATGGGCTTATAACCTTTGGCAATATAATCCGGATCTCCCAATAAGAAACGGTTGCGTTCACTAATGTATTGATTAAATTTTGAAATACTCCGTCGAATTTCTTGTTCAGACAAAGACCGGTCCTTGATAAAGGCTGCGACTTCTTGGTCTGCCAAGATCTGTGCGACCAAATCCTCATAGTTAAATTGACGCGCACGATTCATGTGAGACATGGTTTGACCTACACTTTCCATCTACTCACCTCCTTGATTTAGTTTTTCTAACAGGCGTTGTTTCTCTTTAGCGAGATCCACCTTTTCTGCTTGACTGGTTTGATTTTGATAGTTTGGTTGACTCCACTTGGGAACATTGTTTTGCTTGCCCTTGGCTGACGCAGGGTTCGTCCCCTTGTTTCCATGAGTCTTAGCTTGTTCCTGGCGTTCTCGAACTTTTAAAATCGCTAGTTCTGCACTGTTGACCCCTTGATAAGAAAAATCATTTCCTACCTTCAAAGCATACTTTTCATTGAGATTAGCAGACTGGGTCTTATTAAAGGTCAACAATAAGATGATATTGATCACCTCATCTAATAAGCCTAGATCAGCTAACTTGGATAAAGTCTTGCGTTCGCTCTGCGTAATGGTCGCATTGCGCGCCTTCTTAATCTCCGCTAGAAATTGTAGGCTGGATTTTGCCTTAGCTTCCCTCAGAATAGTTTCTTCCTGACGGCTATAGGACATGCGTGGTTGCTCTTGGCTCGCCTGAGCCAACTTTTGCTTCATTCTCTTTGGAGAGACAATCCGGTCTACAGCCGTTTCTTTTGCTAGGAGATAGGTTTCATACCAGGTCCATTGTTGTTCTTCTGCGATGGCAAAGAGGGCTAGGGTTGCTTCTCCTTCATCCGCAAAACGAAGTCCATCACGCCCCATCATTCGCTTAAACATCTCCATATCAAACTGCTGTTTCTTACTTGAAAGAACGGTCACCTCCCCAGCATCTAGTCCAAAGACTTGCGAGAAGGAAACTTGCCGTCTAGTCCCTAAAGAGCGTGCTGGGAGCAGATCCTCCACGGCCTTTTCCCCAATCTTTTTTTCAAGCAAGCGTTTAAAAACAGCATTTGAAAAAAATTCTTCTGATGCAAGAGGAGCATGTAACTGGATGGTGATCCCAACTTCTTCCTCATAGAGATCCATCAACCCCATGGCAATTAAGCGATCAAAGGCGAGTAGCAACTGTGGAAATCCTATATTCAAGTGATTGAGGATTTGAGCAAGCAAATATTGTTTTTCACCCTGATCATAAGAGGCCAGCAGATAACGATAAACCGCTACTGTTTCCGTCTCTAAAATAGGCAGGTAATACTGCTCCAATGCAGCCCCTGCCGGTGGAAGAAGATGATTTTTTAAAAATGCGAAAGGCGTATTGGGCTTCATCTATTTTTCCTTTTTCTTCTTGGTTCCCTTCGTAATTTGTTTCAAGAGGGTCTCTAATTCACCGACATCCTTGAAACTCCGGTAAACACTAGCAAAACGGACATAGGTGATCTCATCTAGATCTGCTAACTCATCCATGACCAACGAACCAATATATTCACTGTTGATTTCATTATCACTTTGGCTGCGAACCTTTTGCTCGATCCGGTTTACAATTTCTTCGATTTCATCACTAGAAACAGGCCGTTTTTGAGCTGAGCGGATAATACCATTAAAGATTTTATCACGAGAAAATTGCTCGCGTGTCCCATCCTTTTTGACAACTACTAGAGTCCGTTCTTCTACACGTTCGTAGGTAGTAAAGCGATAATGGCATTCTTCGCATTCCCTGCGACGACGGATGGTATTCCCATCTTCAGCTTGTCGACTATCCACCACACTAGACTTACTTCCACCACATTTTGGACAACGCATTTGCTACCTCCTTAAACTGTTTTAACACTTCATTTTACCATAAATTGAATCGTAAAGAAAGCAGAAGAACAGGAGAATCCCCTATGCTTGCTCCTCATTGATCCATAAAAAAGAGTCGAAGGACGATTGAATAAAATCGTTTTCCTTTCGACTCTCCGTTTATATTAAAGTGACAATTCAGCTTCTAAGCCATAGTGATCACTGACATGGGGTTTGTTTTGACCATCAAAAATGACATGTAGACGCTGGATGTCCCATTCTGGACTTGCAAAGATGTAATCGATTCGCAATGGAACTTGATTGTCCGTCCAGCCATCGATTCCAGGACCTACAGTATAAGTGCCCTTGGTTTCTTTGGCTTCTATAAAGCTGTCTTTAAGTTTTAGCGAACTGGATAGAATCGTTTCATACCCTTCTTGACCAGCAGGATTATTGAAATCACCAGCTAGAATAAAGGGTTTGCCTACTTGGCTGAAGTAGTTCTCAATGCGTGGCCACTCAAATTGGAAACCTTTGTCCCACCAAGAAAGATGGACGCTG
Source organism: uncultured Streptococcus sp. (assembly GCA_934215455.1). Classification (GTDB taxonomy): domain Bacteria; phylum Bacillota; class Bacilli; order Lactobacillales; family Streptococcaceae; genus Streptococcus. The sequence goes on along the minus strand of CAKPZX010000020.1, from coordinate 7,098 downwards.
GCAACAGCAATTTCTTTGCCATCCACACTTGTATGGGCAACGGCCACTCGACGAGTATGGTAGTCTGTTGGATCATCCATATTAGATACCAAAATCTCATCCGCCTTCAAGGGTTGACGCGAAAGAACGGCCACCCCCTCATTGAGGTGATCATAGCCGATATGGTTGTAAGCCCAAGTCCAATAATAATGAAGTCCTTGAGCAGCTAACTCTTCTACCAATACACGAACAAAGTGATCTTTGTGAATGGCTACAGCTGATGGCAAAGCTTGATAATACTCATCCGTTTCGACTGCTTCTGAGCTCATTTCTTGATTGACCTCTTGGAAACAGATCACATCATATTGCGCTTCTAAAATTTGTTCCTTGAGGGTTTCAAATTTTTGCTGAGCATTCTCTTCCATCCAACTATGGGAATTTAATGTTAAAAATTTCATCCCCTGATTTCTCCTTCTCTCCAAATCAAGAAACGGCAAGAGGCCGGGTGCACTGCCCCAACCTCATTTTCTTTGCCGACGTCTCTTATAATTCTACTGTTGCAACTGGCGCATTTGCAGCCAATTTACCAGTATGTTCGACCTTAACGGATTTAATCGCATCTGCATTTGTGAAGACAACAATTGTTGAAGTTTCACGACCAGCTGCACGGATTGCATCAAGGTCTGCTTCTACCAAGAGGTCCCCAGCAGCTACTGTTTGACCTTCAGAAACTTTAACCTCAAATGGTTTTCCTTCAAGACTAACTGTATCTAGACCGATATGAACCAAGACTTCCAAACCATTATCTGTTACCAAACCAAGGGCATGTTTGGTTGGGAAGACGCTGGTAACTTTACCAGCAACTGGTGAAACGATGTGGCCATTTTCAGGCTCAACCGCAAATCCGTCTCCCATCATTTTTTGTGAGAATACAGGATCTTTCACATCTTCAATATTGATCACTTCACCATCTGCAACGGAGTGAACTTCATCCGTCACCCCTTTAAAGGTTGCTTCAGCTTTTTGAACTGCTGTCATTTGGCTAGGAAGTGTTTCAGGAATGACTTCACCTGAATCAAGAACGTCTTGGATATCAGATTTCAATACGTCAGCTTTAGGTCCGTAGATCGCTTGGACACCTTGTCCTTTCATGACAAGACCCATAGCGCCTTCAGCTTTCCATTGTTCTTCTGTTCCGACTTTTTCAGCGTCCTTAACGGTTACACGAAGACGAGTCATACATGCGTCAACGTCTACGATATTGGCACGTCCACCAAGAAGGTTGATAATGTTAATGACTTGTGAGCTTGCTGAGCTTGTAGCAGCACCTGCTGCTGCACCATCTCCTGCAGGGGCATCATCATTTTGTTCATAGTTACCGTTACGTCCTGGAGTTGCATAATTGAATTTCTTAATCATGAAGTTGGCAATGAAGTACATGATAAAGGCAAAGAGGACTGTTACCCATACAAAGTTAAAGATATCTAATGCCAAACCAGCGTTGATGGCCATTGGTGTACGTGTCAAGAATTCGATCGAACCGAATGAGTGAACACGAAGGTGAACCACGTCAGCCATTGCAAAGGCAGCTCCTTGAACAAAGGCATAGATTAGGTATAAAGGTGTTGCAACGAACATGAACATGTATTCAATTGGTTCAGTAACACCTGTCAAGAAGGTTGCAAGAGCAGTCGCAACAAGCATTCCTTTGTATTTTTCTTTTTTATCTGGGTCCACATTGCGGTAGATAGCAACTACAACCCCCATCAAGATACCAAAAGATCCGATCATTTGACCAACTTTGAAACGAGCTGGTACGTATGCTTTAAGCAAGTGTTGGTATTGGCTAGGATCTGCTTTCTTCAAGTTGACAAGGTCTGTTACCCAAGCTAACCAAAGTGGATCTTGTCCAAATACAGTTGTTCCTTTGGCAGCACCTGTAAGAACTTGGTAGCTACCACCCAATTGAGTATAGTTGATTGGAATGGTCAACATGTGGTGAAGACCAAACGGCAAGAGAAGACGTTCCAAGGTACCAAACAAGAATGGTGCCAATACTGGAGCTGTTGATTGTGAGTTGGCGATCCAAACACCAAATCCATTAATTCCTGATTGAACTACTGGCCACAAGGCTGACAAAACCAAGGCTGTGAGTGCTGAACGTACGATAACAACGAATGGTACAAAGCGTTTCCCGTTGAAGAAAGAAAGTGCTTCTGGAAGTTTACGGTAGTTGTAGTATTTATTGAAGGCAGTTGCTCCAACGAAACCTGAGATAATCCCTACAAATACCCCCATATTAAGGGCTGGTGCTTCAAGAACACTGATGAAATAATCCGCAACTTTAATCGATCCACCGAAGATTGTGTGAACCGTAGCAGCCTTATCAGCTAACATTGCAGATGTTACTCCGAAAACTGCACCGGTAATACGGTTAATCAAGATGAAAGAGAGACCAGCTGCAAAGGCACCCCCTGCACGCTCTTTGGCCCAGCTACCACCGATAGCAAGGGCAAAGAGGATGTGAAGGTTTCCGATAACCCCCCAACCGATTTGTTCGAGAATTCCACCTGTAATAACAAGTGGAGATAAATTCGGGTTGATCATAGGGATAGATTTCCCGATTGAAATCATCAACCCAGCCGCTGGCATGACAGCGATAACGACCATCAAGGCCTTACCGAACTTCTGCCAGAATTCAAAGCTAAATAAACTTTTGAATGATCCTTTGTTCATCATTCAACCTCCTTATATTGTTTAAGGCTTTTGTTTTTAAGAAAACGTTTGCGCTTAATTTGTTTCTAGTATACCATATTTTAAAAATTTGTAAAGCCTTACATTCATTTTTTTCTCCAAATTTTATCTTTTTTTATCTTTTTTAAGCCAAATTCTTTTTAAAACTTAGTTTTCTTCAACGCAAACGTTTCCCTTTAGGCATAAAAATATTCGAACCCTCTAAGGGTTCGAATATTTTATTCTAATGCATCTTGCATGGCATAGCCAATCCCACGAACGGTCTTAATATAGCTTTTTTGACCGGGTAGATCAATTTTCCCACGGAGATAACGGATATAGACGTCCACAATATTAGTCTCACCTGTACTCTCGTACTTCCAGACACTTTCCAACAACTGATCTCGTGTCACCACCCCTTTGCTTCCCATCAGAGTCGCTAAGAGATCATACTCTCTGCGGGTTAAACTAATCATGTCTTTCCCACGATAGACGGTATGGTGTTCCACATCAATACGCAAATTGCGGTATGACGTTGGGATTTTCATCTGGCTACAATGTTGGTCAATATAATCACGTCCTCTAAAAATGGCTGTGATCTTATCTACCAAATCGCTGATAATAAAGGGTTTGACCATATAGGAAACGGCAAAGCGCTGAATACTCTCTTTGTGCTCAGCAATTTTTTCGCGGCTATCCAAAACAATCAAAACAGAAGCTGGGCGAATCTGACTGATTTCCTCTGCGAATGTTTCACCAGACATATCTGACAAATCGTAATTAAACAAGATCAGATCATATTTGGTCGCAGCAATCAATGCCAGACCCGCTTTTCCATCCTCGACCACATCAACTTGATACCCCTCTTTTTGAAGTTCCAAATCAATGAAGCGAGCGATTTGCTTCTCATTTTCTACTAGTAGAACTCGTTTGACCATAGAGCAAGATTATTTTTCGTCGTACCAAGAATAGTGGAAGGTACCTTCTTTGTCTTTACGTTGGTATGTGTGAGCACCAAAGTAGTCACGTTGTGCTTGGATCAAGTTCGCTGGAAGATCCGCAGAACGGTAGCTGTCAAAGTAAGTGATGGCTGCTGAGAAGGTTGGCACTGGTACACCAGCTTGAACAGCAAGAGCTACGATATCACGAACCGATTGTTGGTACTTAGCAGTGACATCCAAGAAGTACTCATCCAATAGAAGGTTAGCAAGATCTGCATCACGGTTGTAAGCATCTGTAATCTTTTGCAAGAAACGTGAACGGATGATACATCCAGCGCGCCAGATAGATGCGATATCTGCAAATGGCAAGTTCCAGTTATTTTCTTTAGAAGCTACACGCAATTGCGCAAAACCTTGTGCATATGAGATGATTTTTGAGAAGTAAAGGGCTTGACGGATTTTTTCGATCAACTCAGCCTTGTCTCCTTCAAATTTGAAGGCAGCTGGTTTTGGAAGCACCTTGCTAGCATGAACACGTTCTTCTTTATAAGTTGAAATGTAGCGCGCAAATACCGACTCAGTAATCAGTGACAATGGCACACCAAGGTCAAGCGCTGATTGGCTAGTCCATTTACCTGTTCCCTTGTTTCCTGCAGCATCCAAGATGTAGTCTACGATTGGTCCATCTTGACCTTCATCGTCTTTGCGTTTCAAGATATCAGCAGTGATTTCGATCAAGTAGCTGTCCAATTCACCCTTGTTCCATTCAGTGAAGATTTCAGCCATGTCTTCTGCAGAAAGACCAAGCAAGTGTTGCATGAGGTCATAGCTTTCTGCGATCAATTGCATATCCCCGTACTCGATCCCGTTGTGGACCATTTTCACGTAGTGACCAGCTCCATCAGGACCGATGTAAGTCACACATGGTTTTCCATCTTCAGGCGCTTTTGCAGAGATTTCTTCAAGAACGTCAGCTACCAAGTCATATGCTTCTTTTTGTCCACCAGGCATGATAGAAGGACCTTCAAGGGCACCTTTTTCCCCACCAGATACACCAGTACCAATAAAGTTGATTCCTGAGTTCGCCAATTCTTCATTACGACGGATGGTATCTTTATAGAAAGTATTTCCTCCGTCGATCAAGATGTCACCTTTGTCCAAGTGTGGAAGAAGGGCTTGGATAGTTGCGTCTGTACCAGGTCCTGCTTGAACCATGAGCATGATACGACGTGGTTTTTCGATAGAGTTTACGAAGCTTTCGATATCATAGCTTGGCACAAAGTTTTTATCAGGATGGCAAGCAATCACATCTTCTGTTTTTTCTTTACTACGGTTAAAAATGGCAACTGTGTAGCCACGAGATTCGATATTAAGGGCAAGGTTACGACCCATTACGGCCATACCAACAACACCAAAGTTTGCTTTAGTCATGTGACACTCCTCTTTATAGTTTGCCTTTATTCTACCATTTTTCCTCCTCAAAAGAAAGCAGAAAATAGCTTCCCGCCTTCTCCAAGAAGGAGAAGCTCCTGCAAATCATTTGATCTTAAAAACAAAAATGCCCGAGAAACAGTTCTCAGACACTTTCTTAAGAATGGCATTAATCTTCTTTAGAAGCCAACTCCTCTGCTTCAATGACCGGTTGTTCTCCTTCTTTGAGTTTATTGACCGTCATATTGACCCCAAGAGCTCCTGCTAGCAATTGACGAATATCAAATCCAGCTCCTTGAGAAACTTGGTCGATACTTTGCATAATATCGCCCACCATCTTAGAAGCATTGCCTTCGCCATACATAGTGATCTTATCTACCTTGGTTAATGGTTCAGCGACAGCACGCGCAATTTCAGGCAACTTATCAACGACCATTTCAGTAATGGCAGCTTCTTGCATTTTCTTCATCGCTTCGGCCTTTTGGTCCAAACCTTTGGCTTCGGCTTCCAGTTTCAAGCGAATAGCTTCAGCCTCAGCACGACCTTTGGCTTCAATAGCTTCGGCCTCTTGCAATTGAGCAAATTTCTCAGCTTCGGCTTGGGCTTTCCGAGCTTCGGCTTCTTTTTGTGTTTCGAAGAGTTCTGCTTCCGCCTTGCGTTGGCGTTCGATTAATTCTGCTTCTGCAGCTTGTTGACGCGCATATTTTTCAGCTTCAGCTTGTTTGCGGATGTTGGCATCCAATTCTTGCTCACGAACCTTAACTTCGCGCTCTTTGACTTCCGCTTCTTTTTCCTGTTTCATGATATTGGCTTCGGCTGCCACGCGCTCTTGTTCACGACGTTGCACTTCTGCCTCAATCCCTTTAGCGGCATCTGCTTTTGCTTGGGCAATATCTGCTTCTTGCTTGAGGGCTGCTTGTTTGAGTTTCAGTTCATTTTGTTTTTGCGCAATTTCAAGATCGGCAGCGACGCGTTTGTCGTTAGCCAATTTATCTTGTTCTGCTTCGACTTCCTTGCGTTCACGTTCTGCTTTGGCTTTGGCAATCAAGGCATCTTTCTTAATGGTTTCAACATTTTCAATCCCGAGGTTATCGATGACTCCCCCTTCATCAGAGAAGGATTGAACCGTAAAGGCGATGACTTCTAGACCCATTTTAGCCAAGTCTGGCGCTACGTTGTCTTGCACTTTTGAGGCAAACTCTTGACGGTCATTGACCATCTTACGGAGCTCCATCTGACCGATCACTTCCCGCAAGTTTCCTTCCAAGACATCTTGGACAGAATTGGAAATATCTGTCGTATTCCAGTTCAAGAAGTTTTCTGCAGCCCGGGCAATCATTTCATCGGTTGTACCAATTTTTAATTTAACAGCTGCATCGGCACGGACGTTAATGAAGTCCAGTGTTGGGACTGCTTCTGACGTCCGAACATCTGTCGAGAATTGCTCAATATCAAGATAAGAGCGTTGTTCGACAAAGGGAATCATAAAGCCAGCTTTCCCACGCAAGTGACGTTGTTTCCGAAGACCTGTAATGACCACGACTTCGTTGGGTTTAGCGTTCACATAACCTTTAACAAGCAAAATCAAAATAATAACTGCGACTATTAGGCCGGTAATCAACCAACCTGGAATAAATAAAGTATCCATACTTTTTCTCCTTTTTAGAGGTCTCCCCTCTGTTATTTATTAATCCTAGTATATCAAAAGAAGGCCTTTCCTCAAAGAAAAGACCTGTATTTATGTCTAAATTTATCAAATGCAATCTCTAGCTTATTCTTCGTCAAACAAGCCATTTAGACCAGCGAAAGGACTGTTTTCTTCTTTCTTAATCGCTTGAGCGGCTTGGTATTCTTCTTCGGATAGGATTTTCCAATCATTGCCTTCGATAAAACCTTGTCCAGCCTCTTCTTCTGGAGTGAGAACCTTGAGAGGAATATTGAGCAGAATATTATCCGCTACACTCTCACTCAGGTCAATCTTCCCACCTTCGATTGGAAGGATCAAGTCTTCCTC
>CAKPZX010000019.1 GCA_934215455.1 uncultured Streptococcus sp. | reverse complement strand
CCCAGCACTCGGACCTTCCAACCAATGATGAGGTGGTTGCCTTGGTGAAAGAGCATATTGAAAGTCAAACGGATCGTAGAAAGAATCCGACTAAAGAAAACTAAGTGTGGCTGAGCAAAAACTCTCCAGACTTCTATGTTTAATAAGCATAACTGTATGACGCAGTGGTTGATTGGTATCTTCGTTCGCTTTTCAAGCTCCAAAGATGACCTAATCAACTGTGCGGGGGTGGGAAAACGAACTCTTTTTAATCAATTAGAGTTCTTTCCCACTCCCCTTTTTTTTAGTATAATAAAGTTTAGTATGAAAATAAGGGAGACTATAGGAAATAAGATGAAAAGAAAACAATGGGTGGAGTTAGGATTAGTGGCTTCGAGTATAGTCATGTTAACAGGATGTTACCAGAGATACCAACGCCAGTCCAGTCCTAAAAAAGAGGTTGCAACGAGCCAGACAAGCACTAAAAAACAGACTAAAAAAGCAGATAACAAACAATTATACCAATCTGTTTTTTCAGACTACCAAAAGATTTTTGCCACTTCAAATGATTTGGATGCTATTTCCAAATTGAATGACACATTAGCCAAAGAAGATCGGATGATTAATAGCTGGGTGATCGAGACTGTCATCAATCAGCCAGAAGCCGTCCGCTATGCCTTTAAGGATTTGAATGACGATGGGGTAGATGAGATGATCATTGCTAATCAGCAGATCGGTGGGAGCTACTTTGTGACAGGAGTTTATTATCTCAAGGACCAAAAACCGACCCTGTTAGCCGAAGGTTTCGTCGCTGGACACGGTGGAGCACGCAATGCAACAACCCTCTATAAGGGAGGAGATGTCCTAGAAGTCAGCTGGTTGTCAGGAACTGGCCGTGGTGTAGCCGTACTTTCACGAGTAGAAAAAACACCTCAAGCCGCAACAAAAGTCCAGGAAGAAGAAGTCCAAGTACCTGGGTCAGATCTGAATGCCCTTTTTGGAAAATCGGATGAGGAAAAATGGGATCTCAAGAGTTTTAACTGGCAAACTTTTGACAGCACACCATCAGCGGGAAATAGCCAAAGCCAGGAAAAAACGCCTTGGAATGCTGAAAAATCAGCAAAATTAGCAGAATTTATGAAGACCTGGGGCGAAAAGATGGGCCAACCCAATTATCAAAAAGGTATTGCTGGCGGTGATGTAGGACCAGACAACCTCTATACTCTAGGGGAAAATAGCAAAATGGATGCCATTTATACAGATACCGGTCAGGGAAATGCAAAATACCGCATCGTGGAACGCTATAGCAATTGGGACAAGTATCCAGATGTGCATAGTTATTTCTTTGCCATTACGGATAAGGGAGAAGGCATTGTCTTTCATTCTCCGACGACCAATGGTGGAAAAATGTATCTAAAGCCAACGGACAACAAGGAACTACAAGAAGAATTTACGCAGTTGCTTCATCAATAAAAAGAAGAATAAACCAGAAAAGGACTGTTTTTCTGGTTTTGTTTATCCAAGTGATGAATAAAAATACAAAATAAACGATATTTTTTAGGATAGAAAATATGTTAAAAACTAGTGATAATTAGCGGTATAAATGCATTTGAAAACAGAAAATGTTTGACAATTAAAGGAAAATCATTTAAAATATATTCATTCTTTATTTATAGGAGAAAAAATATGAAAAAACTTCTTACAGCCGGTGTGGCTCTCTTGTCAGTTGCAACGTTAGCAGCTTGTTCTGGTAAAACTGCTTCAGAATCATCTAACAAAGATGCAGAAGCTTCTTCTAGCAAAGTAGAAAAATCATCTACTTCAGAAAGCAAATCAAGCAGTTCATCAAAAACATCAAAATCAGCAACCTCTTCTGTTGAAATTCCAGAAATTGTCTTGTTAACTGATGAAGAAATCGACAACGCCAAAACACTTGGTGATATGAAAACCATTTATGGAAAAATGATCGATAACTACACAAAATATCTCAAAGAAATTGGTGATAAGATTCCAGCTTCTGGTAAAGAGGCCTATAATAAACAAGTAGATGCAGGTATCCAATCTATGGAAACTGCAAGAAAAGCTTTTAACGAGACACTTTCATCCCTTGGTTCTGATGATACAGTTGTACCTGAGCAACCTCGTGCTCAATTTGCACAACAAATAAAGAGTGGTCGCGATATTGCTAAGCAAGCTCTTGAAAAAGCTTATGAAGCAATTTCACCATATACTTCATCTTCAGATGATGAATAATTCAGAAATGAAAATGAGAGTGGGACAGAAATCGGTAATTCGTTAGAATTCGATTTCGTCGTCCCACCTCCGCACAGTTGAGTAGGGCTGTAAAAGCTGATGAAATCAGCGTAGTAGAGCCCACTCAACCACTGCGTCTTGTTCGACAATCCAAAAACAATTAATAGGCTAGGACTTTTGTCCTAGCCTATTTTTGCTTTCTTACAAAAATGTAAGAAATAAAGGGGAAAATGTAAGGTTATGTTATGGTGAAAGCGTTTTAGTTTTAGTACAATAGACTTGAAAAAAAACGATTGAAGCTTTTTCAAGCTAGAAAGGAATGGACCATGACCCTACTAGACGTTCAACATATCAAAAAGATCTACAAAACCCGCTTTCAAGGAACACAGGTCGAAGCCTTAAAGGATATCCATTTTACCGTTGAGAAGGGGGAATACGTCGCTATCATGGGGGAATCAGGATCCGGGAAATCGACCCTCCTCAATATCCTAGCCATGCTGGATCAGCCGACCGAAGGGCGGGTCTATCTCAATGGCACCGATACTTCAACTATCAAGAACAAGGATGCCTCGAGCTTCCGTCGGGAAAAACTAGGCTTTGTCTTTCAAGACTTTAACCTGCTCGATACCTTGTCTGTCAAGGACAATATCCTTCTGCCCTTGGTCCTTTCCCGCAGACCGGTTAAGGAAATGATGAGCAAGGTCGACACTGTCAGCCGGGAGTTGGGTATCCACCAACTGCTTGAAAAATACCCTTACGAAATCTCTGGTGGTCAAAAACAACGGGTAGCCGTAGCGCGGGCCATCATCACCTCACCAGAAATCCTCCTTGCGGATGAGCCAACAGGGGCGTTGGATTCCAAGTCCTCGGCTGCTTTGCTCGACGTCTTTGAAGATATCAATACCATGGGTCAAACCATTCTCATGGTGACCCACTCAACCGCAGCGGCAGCTCGGGCCAAACGCGTTCTCTTTATCAAGGACGGGATTCTTTACAACCAGATCTTCCGCGGGGAAAAGACAGAGCGTCAGATGTTCCAAGAAATCTCAGATACCTTGACGGTCATGGCGGGGAAGGAGGATCGTGATGTTTAAATTAACAAGTAAATTAGCTCTTTCCAACCTCAAACAAAATCGCAAGCTCTATTATCCCTTTGCCTTGGCTGTTATTTTAACGACCATGATCCTCTATAGTTTTATCGCCCTGGCAACGACTCCTCATTTAGAGGATTCTTACGGAGGGGGAGCAGCGAGAACGGTTCTTGGTTTTGGTTGTTTCGTCGTCCAATTAGTCGTCATCATTTTAGTGGCTTATGCCAATGGCTATGTCATGAAAAATCGTTCCAAAGAACTGGGACTGTACAGTGTTCTGGGGATGGAGAAGAAGCACCTTCTCGTCATGACCTTATGGGAATTGCTCTCCTTCTATGTTCTCACAGTTGGAGTAGGACTGGGCTTGGGACTCTTGTTTGATCCCTTGATTTTTGCCTTACTCCTAAAATGTATGGGGCTACCAGTCGTCATTCAATCAACCTTCCAGATAGGGGCTGTTCTTAACACTTTACTTGGGTTAGCCTTAGCTTTTGGCCTCATTCTCTTGTTGAATTCTTTCCGCCTCTTGCGCTACAGTTCCCTCCACCTCATGCAACAGAAAAAGGCAGGGGAGAAGAAGGGACGCTTCTTGCTGGTCCAAACTCTTTTAGGACTTGGGCTCTTAGGAATTGCTTTCTATTTGGCGCTCACCGTTGAGCGTCCGGTTGCGGCAGTTCAAGGATTCTTTATTGCCGTCATCTTGGTCATTCTGGCAACTTATCTCTTATTCAACGCAGGCTCGATTACCTTCTTAAGATTTCTCAAAGGTCGGAAATCCTACTATTACAAGCCGGAGAACTTTATATCCGTCTCCAACTTAATAGCTCGGATGAGAAAAAATGCAGCGGGTCTTGCGACCATTAGTATTCTTTCCACCATGGTCTTGGTCACCTTAACAGGGTCGCTAAATATCTTTATCGGAGGGCAGAATTACCTAGATACTGTTTACCCTTCTGATTACATGATTAGTGTGGGGCATATGCCTTCAGATGCTGAGACAGAAACGGTTATTGAAGATGTTCAAGCTCAAATTAAGAAAACAGCCGATGCGACACATCTATCAGATTATCAGGTGGCACAGACAACATACTGGTCAGCTGAAATTCGAAAGATTGATGGAAGGAGCATAGAGGTGTATGACCAGTCCACTCCATCAGCTGGTCAGGAGATGAAGACAGAGGGAACAGTCAACTTTTTTGATCAGGCGACTTATGAGCAACTGACGGGTCAAAAAGTTGAGCTTGGGGAAAATGAAATCCTAGCCTATGGGTATCAGTATCCAGGAAGATTAGACTCGCAGTTAGAAATCAATGGGAAGACCTTCACGATTAAACAAAAACTAGACTCCAACTTTATCCAAGGAAAGATTCCTCAATCCGACCTGTTTCAACACCAAATGGGTTTGTACCTGGTCCTCCCTGACTTGAATCAACTGGGACTAAAAGTTGATAAGAATTTGGAATTTTCTATTAACGCAAAAGATAAAGATAACCAAGATTTCATCTCTAGCTTGATCAAAGACCTTTATTCGACAGACAAAATGAGTCAATATGGTGCGACTTTTTTTGGTGGATTTGAACGATACAGTATAGAGAAGGAGTGGCGTGAAACAGCAGGGACTCTCCTCTTTATTGGGATTTTCCTATCGGTGATCTTTCTATTGGCTACAGTCCTCGTGATTTACTATAAGCAGGTTTCAGAGGGCTATGAGGACCGGGAAAATTTTGTGATCTTGCAACAAGTAGGACTGGATGAAAAACAAACGGCTACCACCATTCGCAAACAGATTCTCACAGTCTTTTTCCTCCCATTATTCTTCTCCTTCCTATACCTAGGAGTAGCCTACAAGATGATCGCAAAGATCGTTGCTATCTTAGGAGCGACCAATGCGGGCTTGGTCCTTCAAACGACTCTGTCTATCTGTGCTGTCTTTTTCATCTCCTATATTCTCGTCTTTCTTCTGACTTCTAGAAGTTATCGGAAGATTGTCGTGAGATAGCGTTTGAGTCTAGAAAAGATTAGAAATGAAAAAGCCGATAAGTAGACAACCTGTTTTTTTACTTAGAACAAGCCAAGTGTTGCGGAAAGAATTATAATAATGTATGTTATTAAGCTTATTTAAACAAATACCGAAACTTTCCGCCGTGAGAAAAGTGCTAGAAATAATAGTATTTCTAGCACTCGGGAGTTTTGGAACCTTAGGTCCAAAACTAAGTTATGGAACTTCCTGGATTGCTGAAATCATCCACTGGATAATTTCACCTAACGTCCGTACTCACCTAAGGAAAGTTTCAAAGATAGTTTTATCCTTAACCAAAAACACCGAGGATTATATCCCCGGTGTTTTCTTTCGTGATTATTTCACGTGTTTTGCAAGTTCTTCTTGCGCTTTTTTGTTTGATTCTTCTTTTTCTTTCAACCAATTCTTATAAGCTTTGTCGTAGTCAGCAGTTGTGACTGTCTTATCTTGAAGTTTTTGGTATTTGAAGAAGCTTGTTTCACCTTTAATACCAATTGCAGAATTTGCTGCTGAGAATGGCGTTACCTTCGTGATAGATGGAACTCCACCCTTAGAGTAGATTGGAAGAACAATTGCGTTTTCTGTCAACCAAGCTTGGGCATCAGCATATTTTTCATAACGTGCATTGGTATCCAATTTTTCAGCATTGGCAGTATCCAACAATGCTTTGTATTCGTTCAAACCAATTTTCTCGATGAGCGCTTGGTCTTTCTTAGGATCAAGTCCCATACCAGTCAAGGTTGAACCATCTGTTGGGTTCAAGATATCCAAGTAAGTAGATGGGTCTTGGAAGTCAGGTCCCCAACCAGTGATATCCATATCAAAGTCTTTTTGGTCTGGTGATTGGGCAAAGTAAGTCGCGTTATCCGCATCGTCTGTAGACAATTTTTGCACATCGATCACGACATTGTCTTTACCAAGGGCCGCTTCGATTGAGCTCTTCATAGAGTCGGCTTGTTGGACAAGAGCATTAGAAGATTGGTCTACAACATAGTCGATATGGATTGGGAATTGAACACCTTGTGATTGCAATTCAGCCTTCGCTTTTGCAAGTTCTGCTTTTGCTTTATCCGCATTGTGCAAGCTATCTTGAGCATCAGCGAAGCTAACACCTTTCCACTCATCTCCTGTTGCGGCAAGTTTTTCTTCAACGAGAGTACCGAAGTCTTTTCCGTTGGCTTGCACAAATGTAGGTGGAACTAGTAGGGTACGAAGAGTTTTTGATGCTCCATCTTTCCCATTCACTTGAGCGCTGTAGGAAGTTCTATCCAAAGCAAAGTTCAAAGCTTGACGGAAGTTTTTGTTTTGAAGAGCTGTCTTAGTACTGTTCTTTTGCTCATCAGACGTCTTCTTCGTATGGCCGTAGTTTTGACGGTTAACGTTGAAGTAAGCGTAGTAAACAGTAGAATCTTGAGGTGAATAAACGATGTTATCCTTGAATTTCTTCTCAATCGTGCTGTAAGTTGAGCTTGTTGGGAAGAGACGAGCAGTAGATAGGTTCCCATCTGAGAAGTTACGAGCAAGATAGTCTTGGTCAGATCCATCGAAGTAAGTCAATTTAACCGTATCGATGTGAACATTTTTCTTGTCGTAGTAATCAGGGTTTTTATCCAACTCGATTTGTGATTTTGAAGTGAAGGATTTCAAAATGTATGGACCATTGTAGAGGATACCATTTGGTTTCACGCTACCAAAGTCTTTCCCAGCTGATTCCAAGAATTTTTCATTAACTGGCATCATGGTAGCAGTCGTCAATTTAGAATTCCAGAAAGATTCTGGTTGGTTCAAAGTGTATTGAAGAGTGTGATCATCAACAGCTTTTACCCCAACAGTTGAGAAGTCTTTGGTTTTCCCGTTTACATAGTCATCCAAGCCTTTGACTGAGTTTTGAACCAAGTAAAGAGCATCTGATTTTTTATCTGCTACGTATTTTAGAGATGTCACGAAATCGTGTGCAGTGACGTCAGCGTATTCATTTCCTTCTGAATCATACCACTTCGCATCTTTTCGAAGCTTGTAGGTATAAGTGAGACCGTCTTTTGAAACGGACCAGTCCTCAGCAAGAGCAGGCACTAGGTTACCGTATTGATCGTTTTCAAACAAACCATCGACCAAGTTGGTAGTAATGTCGCTTGTAGTTGAACGATTTGAAGTCAAATAGTTCAAGGAATCAGGGTCTGTACCATACACGTAGTTGTAGGTTGTCCCTTTTGACGCATTAGAAGATGAGCCACATGCAGCAAGGAAAAGCGTTGAAGCTGCGGCGACACCTGCTAAAAGAGCAAGCTTCGATTTTTTCATATTCGTGTCTCCTTTTGAATAATTTTAATTATTATACTCCAATCAATCGACAAAATAAAGTGTTTTTTGAACTTTTTTGTATATTTACACACCCGTATACACTGAAAGCCTTGATTTTAAGGGATTTTTAAGGAATAAAAATTTTTTAAAAAAAATTACTATTATGCTTTACATACTAGTCGAGAAAGAGTATACTGATAGTGAAACAGCTAGTATGTAAAACAAACTAGCGAAAAATGTGAAGAAAGAGGTGAGAAGGATGAAAGAGTCCCAATTACTAAAGGGAGTCTTGGAGGGCTGTGTGCTGGAGATTATTTCTAAAAAGGCCATCTATGGCTATGAATTGATCCAAAGTCTCAAAGAGATGGGATTTGATAAGATTGTCGCTGGGACCATTTATCCCCTGCTTCAAAAATTAGAAAAACAAGGAATTATTCATGGGGAAATGAGGCCGTCTCCAGATGGTCCTGATCGTAAGTATTTTTCACTCAGTGATGCTGGAAGAGAGCGCTTAGGGGAATTTTGGGACCAGTGGCAGGAGCTAGTCACAAAAGTAGAACGTATCAAGAAGGAGGGAGAAGAATGGTAGAAAGTTATACAGAAAAAATGTCAGATGAATTGATTCATCTAAACAAAGAGGATCAAGCCTATGTGAAAAAAATGGTGGCCTATATTGGGGCTAAGTCCTATTTTTATGATGATGAAGCACTCGGTGAACAACTCTACAATATGGTTTGCGATCTGAAAGTTGCTGAAAAAGAAGGCATTCGGGCGGTGGAGTATTTTGGAAAGGATCCACGGGCGATGGTGGATCAAGTTCTTTCAGACTTGCCTAAACGCTCATTAGGATCTTATGTGGGACTTGTCTTCCTACTTGGAGTGATCTTGGTTGGCATGCGTTATTTAATGGATTTTACCTGGATGACACCACTGAAAATCGAACCCTTGACCTATGTTGTCATTCTACTTAATTTCTTGGTGTTCAGCCAGTTCATCACGTGGCTTTGGTCCAAACAGAGCTATGGAGAAATAAAGTGGTCTTGGGCTATGTTTATCAGTGTGATCAGCCTGATGGTGTTTCTGAACATCGTACGACTATTTTCGATCCATTTTGGCCACATTGGGAGTTTCCTCTTATCAGATGGTTGGGGGATTGCTCTTGCTGTCTTAGTCTTACTTGGGTTTGCAGTTATGGCTTATAGAAGCAGGGAGCGTTTGATGACGAGTCTACTATTCATGGGCCTGACTTTCTTAGTTACTGGATGCTGGATTCGTCTTGTGAATCAGGAACCTGCTCATTTAATAGGCTGGTTACTTCCTCTCATGGGACTAGTCCTGACCCTTATTGTATTTTGTCTCCAAAGAAAGAAGGAAGAAGCATGAAATCAGCAATGTATTTTGAAGAAACGCAGGCCTTGATGCAAACCTTTAGCCAGGAGGATCAAGTTTATTTCCAAGATCTCTGGGATTATTTCAATTTTGCAGGTTTTTTATATGAGGAGAAGGCCTTAAGAGAGCAGGTCTATAATTTGGCGCTAGATTTTTCGCAAGCAAGCGGAGATGGCCTCACGGCAAAGGATTATTTTGGTCTCGATCCAAAGGGAATGGCAGACCAAATTATCGAAAATATGCCCAAAGAATCGACGCGGTCTGTTTTGAAATATGGGCCTATCTTTTCAGGTATTGTGATTTTTTATCGCCTCTTAAGTGATTTTGCTTCTCAAGCGGTCCTTGTGCTCAAGCCTCTAGTCTATTTAACCGACATCATTTTGGGACTCCTAACAGTTGGGATGATCTTCTATCTCCTTCGTCGCCTCATTTTTGCGGAAGAAAAAGCGAAAAAAGCAATTTATGTAGCATTTGTTCTAGTTCTAGGATTCTATTTTGTTGGTGAAATAGTGGGGGTCCGTTTCTTGCCAGCTCTTGCATGGTTTGTAGTCCCTAGTCCTTGGGATGCTCTTCTCATGACAGGGTCTAGCGGAGCTCTCATTCTTTGGCAATGGAAAGAAGAGTTTGGACGAGCTTTCGTCTTTCCTATCGTCGCCTTTTTAGTGGTTGGATTCTTACATCGCTGGACCTTGGCACAAGGAGCTCAGAATCTTGGTATGACGGTTCTTCTGCCCACAGTGATCATCGTTTTTGGGCTGGTAATTTATTATTGGTTTACGATTCGTGCTTTGAAAAAGAATAGGACGGAAAGTGATAAATAGTAAGAAATGGGGGGGCTGGGACAAAAGTCCTAGCCTCTCAATTATTTTTGGATTGTCGAGCAAGACGCAGTGGTTGAGTGGGCTCTACTACGCTGATTTCATCAGCTTTTACAGCCCTACTCAACTGTGCGGAGGTGGGACGACGAAATCGAATTCTGACGAATTACCGATTTCTGTCCCACTCTCTTTCTTGTTCAAGTATGATAGAATAAACTCATTAGAGGGGAGAATATACATGAATCTATTTCGAAAAAAGGGACTTGGGCAAGTACACCCAGGTCTAAATCGCCATTTACGATTGTGGGATTTGATTATTTTAGGAATTGGTGCCATGGTGGGGACAGGGATCTTCACGATTACAGGGACTGCAGCCGCGAATTTAGCTGGTCCAGCCCTCATTATTTCGATTGTGATTGCGGCTTTTTGCGTCGGCTTATCTGCCCTTTTCTTTGCTGAATTTGCTTCCCGCATCCCTTCAACTGGTGGAGCCTATAGTTACCTCTATGCCATCTTTGGAGAGTTTCCAGCCTGGATTGCCGGTTGGTTGACTGTGATGGAATTTATGACAGCTGTATCAGGGGTGGCTTCAGGTTGGGCTGCTTATTTCAAGGGCTTGTTGGCCAATCTTGGCTGGAGCCTGCCGACGGCTTTAAACGGGACTTTTGATCCAGCTAAGGGAACTTATGTGGATCTCTTGCCTATTTTGGTCATGGTCCTCGTCACAGCCTTAGTCCTTATGAATGCAAAAACGGTCTTACGCTTTAATTCCTTGCTGGTCTTACTCAAGTTTTCCGCTCTTGCCTTGTTTATCCTTGTCGGGATTTTTCACCTAAACCCTGGCAACTGGGAAAACTTTGCTCCGTATGGATTTGGCGAAATCTATGGTGGCCAGACAGGGATTATGGCTGGAGCTTCGCTCATGTTCTTTGCCTTTCTTGGTTTTGAGTCCATTTCCATGGCGGTCGATGAAATCAAGGAACCACAAAAGAACGTCCCTCGCGGCATTGTCCTCAGTCTTTTGATCACAACCGTTCTTTATATCTTGGTTACCTTGGTTTTGACCGGTATGGTTCCTTTTAAGAACTTAAATGTAGAAGACGCGGTTGCCTTTGCCCTTCGTCAGGTCGGAGCCGGTTGGGCAGGAAATTATGTATCGCTGGTAGCGATTTTGACCCTGATTACCGTCTGTATTTCCATGACCTTTGCCCTTTCACGGATGATTTACAGTTTGGCGCGGGATGGGCTTTTGCCAAAAGCTATGAAACAGCTCGATCCAAAAACTAGAATTCCAAAAAATGCAACACTAGTAGCTGGATCGATGGCAGCCATTGCTGGTGGAGTCTTTCCACTTGCAAGTATCGCTTCCTTCTTAAATATCTGTACCTTGGCTTACCTGGTTATGTTGGCCTTTGCCCTCTTAAAATTACGCAAGGAACACGGGACTCCTGGACCTGGTGAATTTAAAACGCCCTTGGTTCCAGTCCTGCCAATCCTATCGATTGTGGTCTGTCTGTCCTTTATGACCCAGTATTCCCTATCGACCTGGCTGGCCTTCGGAGTGGCTCTCTTGATCGGGGTTGGAATTTATTTCGGTTATGGGTATCGCCATTCAGAAGAAAATCAATAAAAGATGAAAGCTAGAGTAGAAGAACTCTGGCTTTTTGTATAGGGGAAGCTCTTTTTTTGGTATAATAAAGGGAGAAAGTTAAATAGATAACAAAGGAGAAAAAAATGACATTTGAAGAGATTTTACCAGGCTTAAAGGCTAAGAAAAAATATGTACGTACTGGTTGGGGCGGAGCAGAAAACTACGTCCAATTGTTTGATACCATTGAGCAAAATGGGGTGGCTCTAGAAGTGACGCCTTATTTCCTCATCAACGTTTCTGGTGAGGGTGAAGGTTTCTCCATGTGGAGTCCAACCCCTTGTGATGTTTTAGCGACAGATTGGGTGGAAGTCCATGACTAAAAGGGTCTTGGTTACAGGCGTGAGTTCCGGGATTGGTTTGGCTCAAGCTCGACTCTTTATAGAAAAGGGCTACCAGGTCTATGGAGTGGACCAGGGAGCGGACCCCCAGTTAGCAGGTAATTTCCATTTCTTACAACGGGACTTAACTCTTGATTTGACGCCGATTTTTGACTGGTGTCCTGAGGTAGAGGTCTTGTGTAATACGGCTGGGGTCTTGGATGATTACAAACCGCTTCTGGAGCAAAGCGCTCAGGAGATTCAGGAGATCTTTGAGATCAACTATGTGACTCCAGTGGAGCTGACGCGGCATTATCTGACTCAAATGTTGGAGAATAAAAAAGGTATCATCATCAATATGTGCTCCATTGCTTCTAGCCTGGCAGGAGGAGGCGGTCACGCTTATACCTCGTCCAAGCATGCTCTAGCGGGCTTTACCAAGCAGTTGGCCCTGGATTATGCAGAAGCTGGGATTCAGGTCTTTGGCATCGCGCCAGGTGCTGTCAAAACAGGCATGACCGCAGCGGACTTTGAACCAGGTGGTCTGGCAGACTGGGTAGCAAATGAAACACCGATCAAACGCTGGATTGAGCCAGAGGAAGTGGCAGAAGTCAGCTTCTTTTTGGCTAGCGGAAAGGCATCTGCCATGCAAGGGCAAATCCTGACAATTGATGGTGGTTGGAGTTTGAAGTAGGAGGATGAAAAAGCAAGAGTTGAAATCTTGTTATGAAATGTAATTGTTTTTTCCTTACTGAAAGAGGATCAAACCTAGGTGGACAATTGAGTTACGACAGTGGTGAGACAGGTATTTACCTCTATGCTAAAGAAGATCTTACTGAACGAAATTAAACCTACCAGAGTGATCAGGATGAATCAGATTTCTTTATGATTGGTCACGATGGAGACCTAGCCTATTTCACCAAAAAAAGACAGGGATAATAACAATTATGAAGATAACTGAGGGTAAGTTCAGAAGAACTTTTTGAATGGGCTACCTGAAACCTTAAGAGATTGTTTTAGAAGAAACGAATAGTACAATTGATTTGCTAAGTCATTATGGAATGAAGGTGAAATCATGATTAAATTAGTGAATGTTACTAAATGTTTTAGTGATGGATCGAATGTCAGATACATTTTCAAAAATTGTAATTTTGAATTTAAAAAAGGTAGCACGACTGCAATAGTTGGCCGTTCTGGATTAGGAAAAACTACTCTTGTTAAATTAATATTAGGGATTACCAGTTTAAATGAGGGGGATATCTTAGTCTGTGGTAGTTCCATTTTAGATATGAAAAATTTGAGTAAGGTAAGGCGTAGGAATATTGGCTGTGTCTTCCAAAACTTTAATTTGATTTCAGGTTTCACGGTGAAAGAGAATATTCTACTTCCAAGATATTTTTTTGAAAATGGAGAGAATAACATTAACGAAATTTGTAATACTCTAGGTCTTTCAGAGGAAATGTTAAGTAAGAGTATTGATAAGATTAGTGGGGGTGAAAAACAAAGAGTTGCTTTGGCAAGAGCTCTCATTAACAATCCAGAAATATTGATAGCAGATGAACCTACTGGTAATTTAGACGCTGCTAATGAACAAAATATAATAGAATTGTTGAAGCGGATCAATGAGGAGTTAGGTATCACGATTATAACAGTAACTCATAGTGATAAGGTGGCGAATAGTATGCAGTCTATTTGCACAGTTGTTGATGGCAAAATTGAGTACGTAAGGAGATGATAAAATGAATCATTCCATATTATTCATTGCTAAAAGAGATTTAGAAGTTAACAAACGAAGATATAGATTAGTTCGACTGTCAATAGCGATCTCTGTTTTACTAATTGTTTTAGTGATGCTCATTTCTAATTCTTTCTATAATAAAATGATTAAAGAAATGACTGTAGCAAATAAAAATGTTGTTACTGTTGCTTTTGGTAATAAAGAAAATTCTCTGAATTATAAAGCTTTGCCTTTATTTTCTAATGAAGATATTGATCGAGTTAAAAAAATAGACGAAGTAAAAAATATTACTGGTGTAAAACTATTATTTACGGATGATATCAAATTCCAAAATGGTAAGACATCGGTTTCCAATACTATCCATTGTCTAGAAGAAAAGTATTTAAAAAACCTGAATATTAGAATTGCTGAAGGGAAATTTCCAGAGAAGGACAATGAAATATTAATCGGAAATTCCGTACACAAGGCTACATCAATGAATGTCGGAGATACGGTGACTATTAAGATTGATAATCATTATGAAAAGTTTGTAATTTCTGGCATTATAGACAAGCAAGAAGCGCAGTTATTTTCTACCTTGCCAACAGAAATAAATCAAATGATGGCAATCAATGTAAAAAGTAGTAGCGTTTCATCAAATAAGTATTACTATCTGAATGCTACTGTAAAAAATGGAACCGATTTAAATGAAGTAGCAAACAAGATAGAAAAGACTGTTTTAAAAAATGAAAATTTAAAACAATCTTTATCAGGAACAGGATTAGATGTTGTTGTAGCAACACAACAGGATGTTATCAATATGCTATCCAGATGGTTTTCCTACATCGACCTTTTTATCCTTTTAATCATAGTTCTTATCTCTATTGTAGCGATTATTAATATCATCAATATTCTAGCTATTACCATTCAGGAGAATCATAAACAGATCGCAACTTTTAAAATCATCGGTGCATCTGATCGACAGATAAAAAGAATATATTTATTTGAAAGCTTTATGATGGGAGTACGAGGTACAAGCGCGGGATTGGTGATAGGAATTGCTATTTCTTATTTAATCATCTTTTTGAGTGGATTACCACTAGATATTGAACTTACCAGATTGTTGTTCCCGGTATTAATAGGGATACTCACTTCAGTTTTTGCAGGATTATTGGTATCTAGAAAAATTACTAAAATTGATATTGAAAAGGTATTAAATCAATAGAGAAGAAATGATTAGTGGTAATAAGAGATGGTGTTGCAAAAAGAATAGCTATATTGATTTCACTATCGACTGAGCTTTGAATGAAAGTAGGAGGATTTGATGGAATTCAAAAATCACTTTGGCGTTTACGGAGTCTGTGTTCAAGAAGGGAAACTGCTCTGCATTGAGAAAACGAGAGGACCTTATCAGCATCGTTTTGATTTACCTGGTGGTAGTCAAGAACCAGGTGAGGGACTGACAGAAACCCTCAAGAGAGAAGTTCTGGAAGAGACAGGATATTCTCTTAGCAGTTATTCAAATCCTAGAATTTACGATGTGATGGTTCAAGAAGAAGGGCAAGACTTCGCCGTACACCATATCATGGCCTTTTATGATATCGTACTCGATTTCGAGAGCTCTCAACAATCCCTTCCTCAGGAGGTTCTTGATGGAAGAAATGATTCAGCAAATGCAATTTGGGTCCCTATTGAGCAGATGACCGAAGAAAATGCCTCACCCTTAGTATTAAAGGTGAAGGCAGAGTTACGAGGATTTCCAGAATTAGAACTGACAAGCTATAGAAATTGGAAGGTAAAAGAAAAGAAGGAGAACCCATGACACCTCAAGAAATGTGGAATGCCTACAAGCAAATCAACCCCTCTATCGGAGATGAGATAGATGCCTGGGCTTTTGGAGTGGATCCAGACCTTTTAGCGGATCTGGTGTTTACAGGCGAAAAAACAGCAACCGCCTCAGCCTATGATCTATACGCACTAGAGGACGAACCCCTTCCCCAAGAAGGAACCTTTGATGTTATTTTAGATAGTCAAGATCAAGCTGTCTGCATCGTCCAAGTTACAAAGGTTTCTGTTCAGCCTTTCCATCAAGTGTCAGCCGACCATGCCTATAAGGAAGGTGAAGGAGACAAATCTCTGGCTTATTGGCGTCAGGTTCATGAAGACTTTTTCAAAGACTGCTTAGGAGAAGCAGGACTGGCTTTTACACCCGACAGCAAGGTTGTTTTAGAAGAATTTTGCAAGGTTTATCCATTATAGAACACTCTTTTCTTTTAGAAAATCAGAAAAGAGAATAACTGTTTTCTATTAAAAAATACCTAGTGATTGTGTCAAGCTAAAAATACTGCCCAGTTCTTAGAACTATTAAAAGATTTTTTGAGACTTTCCGCTGTGAGAAAAGCGCTTGAAACCTAAAAGTTTCAAGCGCTCGGGAGTTTTGAAACTTTAGGTTCAAAACTAAATCATGGAACTTCGAAGAAGTTCGCTGATGTCCGTACTCACCCAAGGAAAGTCTCAACGAAGATTTGATCTTAATCTGACTCTCCTTTTTGGAGAGTTTTTTGGTTTGGGTCTTATTTTCCAAAAGGGCTAAAAAATGGTATAATGTAAGCGATATTGTACAGAAAAGAGAAATGTTATGCCAAATTATGCCATTATTTTAGCAGCGGGGAAAGGTACCCGTATGAAATCAGATCTGCCTAAGGTTCTTCACAAGGTTGCAGGGATCTCTATGTTGGAGCATGTCTTCCGTAGTGTTGGAGCTATCTCACCTGAGAAGACGGTAACGGTTGTGGGCCACAAGGCGGAATTGGTAGAGCACGTCTTAGCGGGACAAACAGAGTTTGTCAAACAAACCGAACAATTGGGAACTGGTCATGCGGTCATGATGGCAGAGCCAGTCTTGGAAGGTCTTGAAGGGCACACCCTCGTCATCGCAGGTGATACTCCTTTGATTACGGGTGAAAGCCTCAAACACTTGATTGACTTCCATATCAACCACAAGAATGTGGCAACCATTTTGACAGCCGAAGCAGCCAATCCATTTGGCTATGGTCGGATTGTTCGTAATGACAATGCGGAAGTGCTTCGAATTGTTGAGCAAAAAGATGCGACAGATTTTGAAAAGCAAATCAAGGAAATCAATACAGGAACTTATGTCTTTGACAATGCGCGCCTCTTTGAAGCTTTGAAAAATATCAACACTAACAATGCCCAAGGTGAATACTATATCACAGATGTCATCGGTATTTTCCGTGAGGCAGGTGAAAAAGTCGGGGCCTATACGCTCAAAGATTTTGATGAAAGTCTCGGGGTTAACGACCGCGTGGCCCTTGCGACAGCAGAAGGCATCATGCGTCGTCGCATTAACCAAGCCCACATGGTCAATGGGGTGAGCTTTGTCAATCCAGATGCGGCCTATATCGATGTCGATGTTGAGATCGCACCAGAAGTGCAAATCGAAGCCAATGTTACCCTAAAAGGGCACACAAAAATTGGGGCTGAGACAGTTTTAACTAATGGAACCTATATTGTGGATAGTGAAATTGGGGCAGGTGCTGTCATCACTAACTCTATGATTGAAGAGAGCACGGTAGCCGATGGCGTAACGGTAGGACCATACGCTCATATTCGCCCAGCTTCTAGCCTCGCCAAAGATGTCCATATTGGAAACTTTGTCGAAGTCAAAGGTTCGTCTATTGGCGAAAATACCAAAGCTGGTCATTTGACTTACATTGGCAACTGCCAAGTCGGCAGCAACGTTAACTTTGGTGCAGGAACCATCACAGTGAATTATGATGGCCAACACAAGTTTAAAACAACGATTGGAAACAATGTCTTTGTCGGATCCAATTCGACGATCATTGCGCCAGTTGAATTAGGCGACAATTCCTTAGTCGGTGCTGGATCAACCATTACCAAGGATGTACCAGCTGATGCGATTGCGATTGGTCGTGGCCGTCAAGTGAATAAAGAAGAGTATGCCCTTCGCTTGCCACACCATCCTAAAAATAAATAGGAGATTCTCATGCAATTTGAAGAAAAAACCATTGAGCGCAAGGAGATTTATCAGGGACCGATTTTCCAAGTGGTCACTGATCAAGTAGAACTACCCGCTGGAAAAGGCCAAGCGCAGCGTGATTTAATCTTCCATAACGGAGCAGTAGCGGTTTTGCCGATCACAGAAGATGGGAAAACGATCTTGGTCAAGCAGTACCGCAAGGCGATTGAAAGGACCTCGGTGGAGATTCCAGCAGGGAAGTTAGAAAAGGGAGAAAATGCAGATCCTAAAGCGGCTGCTCTGCGTGAGTTGGAAGAAGAAATTGGCTACACAGCGGATCTAGAATTGTTGTATGATTTTTATTCAGCCATTGGATTTTGTAATGAGCGGATCAAACTTTATGGTGCGACCAACTTGAAAAAGGTGGAAAATCCACGTCCACAAGATGCGGATGAGACCTTAGAGTTATTAGAAGTGACCTTGAAGGAAGCGAAAGATTTGATCCAAACTGGCGAAATCTGTGATGCCAAGACCATCATGGCTATCCAATATTGGGACTTAATCAATAAATAGAGGAGGATCCGATGGGAAAACCTTTATTAACCGATGAAATGATTGAACGAGCAAGGCGAGGTGAGGACATCACCGGTCCTAATATGGTCGATGCGGAAGAGACGAAAATTATTCGGACAGACCACAGGGGATTTGGCTATGAACGTCCTATGAGAGAAAGCCGTATGGAGCGTCCACAAGAGCGTTATTCTCAGGATACTGTGCAGATCCAAGTGGAGCCTACAGTGACCAAGAGTCGTCGCATTGAAGAACGTAAACAAAGTGTGGTCCAGTCCAAACTCAATAAGATTTTGTTCTGGATCATTGTGCTCCTCATTGCCTTAATTATTGCTATTTGGCGTCTATAAGGTCGTCACAAGGAGAGAAACGACATGAAAATTGGAATTATCGCAGCCATGCCCCAGGAGTTGAAGATCTTGGTTGAAGCCCTTGAAAATGGGGAAAAGCATCTGCGTCTTGGAAAAGTCTACTATACAGGATCTATTGGGCGCCATGAGGTCGTTTTGGTTGAAAGTGGTATCGGAAAAGTCATGTCTGCTATGAGTGTAGCAGTCTTGGCCAATGATTTTAAAGTGGAAGCCATTATCAATACGGGTTCTGCAGGTGCCGTTGCCCCAGGGATTGCTGTTGGAGATATCGTTCTTGCGAACAAATTGGCCTATCATGATGTGGATGTGACAGCCTTTGGTTATAAGTACGGTCAAATGGCAGGTCAACCACTTTACTTTGAATCCAGTCGCTATTTCGTATCAGAAATGAAAAAAGTTCTGGAAGAAGAAGCTGCAACCACACATGTGGGCTTGATTACAACAGGAGATAGCTTTATCGCGAGTGAAGAAAAAGTCGCAGCAATTCGGGAGCATTTCCCAGAAGTATTAGCAGTTGAGATGGAAGGGGCAGCTATTGCCCAAGCCGCTCATGCAGCTGGACGTCCTTTCATGGTCATTCGCGCCATGAGTGATACAGCAGATCACGCAGCCAACATCTCATTCGATGAATTTATCGTAGAGGCTGGTGAACGCTCTGCTCAAACCTTGATTACCTTCTTGAAGAGATTGGTGTAGAAAAAATATAAGGAGATGAAACATGTATCGTGAATCGTATTTTGATGGAGGCCTATTTTCATATATTGGCCATGTTTTATTAGCAACCGTAATTACAGTATTTACTTTTGGGATTTGTGCTCCTTGGGGCATGTGCATTATGTATAACTGGAAGGTCAAGCATACCGTGATTGATGGTCGTCGTCAGTACTTTGACGGCACGGCTATGCAGTTATTTGGAAATTGGATCAAATGGTGGTTCTTTACCATCATTACATTTGGGATCTATGTGTTCTGGTTAAATATCAAGGTCACTCAATGGATTACCAAGCATACTCATTTTATAGACTAATTGAAAAGGACTCGTCTACGGACTAGTCCTTTTTTGAAGCCGATTCTTTCAGAAATAGGGAACTTTCATGCTATAATAAAGACTAGTAATGTAAAGGAGAGAATATGGTTTTATCAAAGAAACGGGCACGACATGTGATTGAAGAAATTATCGCCCTCTTTCCAGATGCCAAGCCAAGTCTGGATTTTCGTAATCATTTTGAATTACTAGTAGCAGTCATGCTCTCAGCTCAGACGACAGATGCGGCTGTTAACAAAGCGACACCAGGTTTATTTGCGGCTTTTCCAACCCCGCAAGCCATGGCAGCAGCCAGTGAAGCTGATATCGCCAAGCATATTTCTAAATTAGGCCTCTATCGAAATAAGGCCAAATTTCTCAAAAAATGTGCCCAGCAATTGCTAGATAACTTTGATGGTCAAGTGCCTCAGACTCGTGAAGAGTTAGAAAGTTTAGCAGGAGTAGGACGCAAGACAGCCAATGTGGTCATGAGTGTAGGATTTGGGATTCCAGCTTTTGCTGTCGATACCCATGTGGAGCGGATCTGCAAGCACCATGATATTGTCAAGAAATCAGCGACGCCATTGGAAGTTGAAAAGCGGGTCATGGATGTTCTGCCAAAGAGCGAATGGCTAGCTGCCCATCAAGCCATGATTTACTTTGGACGGGCTATCTGCCATCCTAAAAATCCTGAATGTGACCAGTACCCACAACTCTATCATTTTGATTAGGAATCAGTTCCTCTGCTCGAAAGAGCAGAGGTTCTTTTTTAGGCTAAACGTATATTTATTAAAAGGATTGAAAGATTCGGTTTTGCAAATCTGTGGTGGTAGGTGCCTAGACTCGCCTATCCAGCTTCTTTGAGATCGATTTCAAGATGCTTTTTCTTTATATCTTATTATATTCATTCAGAAAAAACGAACTTTTTTAAAATAAATTTGGTTTTTTTTAAGAAATAGTGTATAATGGTAGAAAATCTAACATAAGGAGATAGTGATGAAAGCAAAAAAACTGTTAGCTCTTGCAGGAGTTTCTGTTGCAGGTGCCTTTCTTTTAGCAGCATGTGGCGGTGGTAGTAGCAATCAAGCAACCTACTCATTCGTCTATTCAGCGGATCCAAATACCTTGGATTACATCGCTGCAACTCGTACAACAACTTCAGATGTCACAAGTAACCTTGTAGATGGTCTTCTTGAAAACGACCGATACGGAAACTTTGTGCCAAGTCTAGCAGAAGATTGGACTGTCTCTGAAGATGGATTAACCTATACTTACAAACTTCGTAAGGATGCCAAATGGTATACGAGTGAAGGAGAAGAATATGGTGCTGTAACGGCTCAAGACTTTGTTACAGGGATCAAACACGCGGTTGAGTCTAAATCAGAAGGTCTCTTCTTGATTCAAAATTCGATCAAAGGTTTGGATGCCTACGTAAAAGGGGAAACCAAAGACTTTAACACAGTTGGAGTCAAAGCCTTAGACGACCACACCATCCAATATACTTTGGTTCGTCCAGAAAGCTTCTGGAACTCCAAAACAACCTCAGGTGTTCTTTTCCCAGTCAATGCGGATTTCTTGAAATCTCAAGGAAAAGATTTTGGTTCTTTGAAACCTAGCAGCATCTTATACAATGGTCCATTCTACTTGAAATCATTGACTTCAAAATCTGAGATTGAATTGGTTAAGAACAAAGACTATTACGATGCGAAAAATGTTCATATCGACAATGTCAAATTGACCTTTAATGATGGATCAAACCCAGATTCTATCATTAAGAACTTTGAAAAAGGTCAATATTCCTTTGCATCTGTTATGCCAAACAGTTCGACTTATAAGAGTGTCAAGAAAAACTTTGGTGACAACATTGTCTACGGTTTGCAATTAGGAACGTCTTACTATCTTGGATTCAACTTGGACCGTCAAAAGTATGACCACACAGCCAAAACAACGGATGAACAAAAAGCTTCTACCAAGAAAGCAATCCTGAACAAGGACTTCCGTCAAGCGGTGAACTTTGGTTTCGACCGCAAATCATATGCAGCACAAGTATCTGGATCTGATGCGGCTGAAAATACCCTTCGTAGCACTTTGGTGCCACCAACTTATGTCCAAGTCAATGGAGAAGATTTTGGTAAAGTCGTTGAAAAACAATTGGTTACCTATGGGGATCAATGGAAGGGTGTGAGCCTGGCCGATGGTCAAACTAGCCTTTACAACCCAGAAAAAGCCAAAGCTTCATTTGCGAAAGCCAAAGCTGAATTGCAAAAACAAGGCGTTCAATTCCCAATTCATTTGGACTACATTGTCAGCCAAGTGGACAACAGCATGGTTCAACAGGCTAGCTCTTTCAAACAATCTGTAGAGTCAGCGCTTGGTGCAGACAATGTCGTTGTGGACCTTCAAAAGGTATCGGATGATGATTTCCAAAATATCACCTACTTCAGCGATACAGCAGCTGCGAGAGATTACGATATCTCAGGCGGTGGTTGGGCCCCTGACTACCAAGATCCATCGACTTACCTCGAAAGTATCAGCCCAGTAAATGGTTCTGTCTTCTACTATCTTGGTATTGATGCAGGTTCAAACAACCCAGCCATTGCAGCAGTTGGTTTGGATCAATACGCTAACATGTTGAAAGACGCCGATGCTGAATTGTTGGACCAAGCAAAACGCTATGAAAAATATGCAGCAGCGCAAGCATGGTTGACAGATAGCTCGATTACGCTTCCAACTGTTTCAAATGGTGGTTCTCCAATGCTTCAACGAACCGTACCATACAGCCGTGCGGCTTCATGGGTTGGTACAAAAGGAACAGGAACATTCTATAAATACCTTGAAATGTCTAAAGATGTTGTCACAACAAAAGACTTTAACAAGGCCAAAGAAGAATGGTTGAAGAAAAAAGCAGAATCCAATAAAAAAGCTCAAGAAGATCTCAAAGATCACATTGAGAAGAAAAAATAAAATAATTAATCATTGGTCTATCAATGAAGATAAAAAAGTCGGAGCCGTCATGTGAAGGCTCCGGTTTTTTTATGTCTCGAAAGTCAGTCTGTCTCATTCTTTAAGATGAAAGATAAATAAATCACCCGCTATTGAACTGTACTCACAAAAATATATTTTTGGGTATGGCTCATAGATGGGTGATGATCATTCTATTCACTAAATCTTAAAAAATAGCCATCTGGACCTAAAACTGCAAATTCATGAGGATAGATATATGTTCACCAACACGAAATTTTCTTTTGTTATACCCTATGCTTTTTATCGAAAGCGTTTCCTGTTTTAATTTAAATAAACTATAAAAAATGATATAATACATGTGAGTCAACCACTTTAAGGAGAACAATCCTGATGAAAAACAAAATAATATTAAGCTCTGTAATGATTCTATCTGCATTTATACTAGCAGCATGCGGAAATGGAGAAAAGAAAGCAACAGAAACTACGGCTGCATCAACGACAAAAGCTCAAACAACAACTCCTGGGTCTTCTTCTGGGTCAAAAGAAATATCCCTTGCAGATACTCAACGTATCGGAAATGAAAAATTTGGTTATATCAATATCCCTAAAGATTGGGTCGTATACAATGACAAAACTCAAAGTAGCCAAACGCTCAAATATTCATCACCAGACAAACACAATGCGTTAATAATGGGCTCAAACACTAAAGATACTGTTGAACTTGGCCCCAATGAAACCTTTGACGCAGAGTTATTTGCGAACCGTTTATATAGCTCATTCGGAAAACACAAAAATCGAACTAGTATAGAAGGTGTAAAAGCTATATTTGCCGGTGGGGACGCTTTCTTAATAAAAGTAACAGTTAAAGATGGGAGTACTTTATACGTATGGGTATTCCAAAAAGGAGATAAAGTATACACAATCATAATCCAAGGTTCAGAAGATATGATTAAATCCTTAAGACCTGTTCTCGAGCAATCTTGGGGGTTAGATCCAAATATTCCTGGGAAATAATCCCCAAAAGACTAAAAGAGAGTGGGACAGAAATTGGTAATTCGTTAGAATTCGATTTCGTTGTCCCACCTCCGCACAGTTGAGTAGGGCTGTAAAAGCTGATGAAATCAGCGTAGTAGAGCCCACTCAACCACTGCGTCTTGCTCGACAATCCAAAAATAATTGAGAGGCTAGGACTTTTGTCCCAGTCTCTTTCTTTTTTTGTTTCTTTTTCTACTCTAGTGATCTATTTTCTTATTCACTAAATCTTAAAAAATAGCCATCTGGATCCAGAACTGCAAATTCATGAGGATAGATATAATGATCACCAACACGAAATTTTCTTTTAATTAAAGGGCGATAAATAGGATAGTTGGATTCTAACAACTTCTGATAGAGTTTAGGAACATCCTTTATTCCAAAGGAGATGTTAATTCCTTGGCCAAATGGGTAGGCAAGTTCAGTTAGTTCATTATCTGTCCCCTCCTCTATCATTAGCTGGCACTCTTCAAGAGAAAGAAAAAGGAAGTTCTCTTCTGGTCGCCCGTATTCGATGGTAAAACCCAGTATATCACAGTAGAAGGAACGGGACTGCTCTAAATTCGATACAATAAACTCAGGAATCACTGCATTGAAATTCATAAAGAACATCCTTCCAAATCAATTTCTAATACAATTGGTGTATGGTCTTGGCGAGCGCCTGAGTCGATCATATCTGACTTGGTAACTTTGTCTGCCACACGGTTACTTGTGAGCCAGTAGTCGATTCTCCAGCCTGTATTGTTGATTTTTGAGGTTTTACTGCGTTGTGCCCACCAAGTGTAACGCTCCGGCACATTGCCGTGGAGGTGGCGAAAGGTATCTGTAAAGCCTGCTGCTAAAAGGTTAGTAAAGCCTGCGCGTTCTTCGTCTGTGAATCCTGGTGAACGGCGGTTGCTGGCTGGGTTGGCGAGGTCGATTTCCTTGTGAGCAACGTTGTAGTCACCGGTTGCAAGGACAGGTTTTTCTTTGTCTAATTCAGCCAAATATTCAGCATATTTGACATCCCAAACTTGACGTTCTTCCAAACGTTTGAGACCATCACCAGCGTTAGGTGTGTAGACCTGAGTAACGAAAAATTGATCAAATTCTAGTGTAATGATCCGACCTTCCAAGTCCATGGTCGAAGGAGCTCCGATCTCTGGGAAAGTCACAATTGGAGTAAGCTCTTTTTTATAGAGAAACATGGTTCCAGCATAGCCTTTACGAGCTGGTTCTTGAGAAGAGCGCCAGGTGTTTTCATATTGCGGAAAGAGTTCCTTAAGAATTTCGAGGTGTTTTTTTGTAGGTCCTTTGGCGGATAACTTGGTTTCTTGAATGGCAATGATATCTGCATCCTCAGCGACCAAGGTTTGAAGGACTTCTTGAGAGAGTTTAGCGCGTGCTGAATCGCTGGTCAACGCAGCATTGAGCGAGTCGATATTCCATGAAATGAGTTTCATTGTGTTTCCTTTTCTTGACATAATTGATAGTTTTATTATAACAAAATTTTAATGATTTTCTGGTCATAATGCCTTGCAAACTCTTGTGAAATCGATTATAATAGCTTGAATTCATTTGGAGAAAGGGAGTTGTTTATGAAATTTTACTCTTATAATTATGTGTTGAGTCAGATCAGCCAGCAAAACTGGGTGACCATTGGGATCTCTGGCTTGCTTGTTCTTCTGACTGGTTTTTTTGCGGTGAAAGCCTATCGGGAGAAGCATGATAGCAAATTCCGTGAATTATCTATTATCTCCATTTTAACTCTGGTAGCAGTGGTCTTGATCAGTATCAGCAATTTTCAAAATAGCCAAAGTAATAACGACCAGTTCCAACGATCTCTGCATTTTATTGAGGTCATCTCAAAGGAGTTGAATGTCAAAAAAGAAGACGTCTATGTCAATACTTCAGCAGCTACGGATGGTGCAATCCTGAAAGTTGGAGAAGTTTATTACCGGGCTATCGCAGGCTCTGACCCAGATAGCTACCTATTAGAAAAGATGGATCTGTATAAAACAGACGTGGAACTTGTGGAGGTGAACAAATGACAGTAGATTTTTTATCTATTTTGATTAAATTAGCTCTGGGCTTGATTTCCTTGGTGTTTGTCATCAATGTGACCGGGAAAGGAAACTTAGCACCAAATTCTGCAGTAGACCAGGTACAGAACTTTGTTCTTGGGGGCATTATTGGTGGGGTCATCTACAATAGCTCCATTACCATTCTTCAATACATTGTCATTCTCTTAATGTGGACCATTTTGATCTTGCTCTTAAAATGGCTCAATACCAATGTTCGTTTTATGAAGCACTTGATTGATGGGAAGCCAACCGTCATCATTAAAAATGGGAAACTGGATCCGGAAGCTTGTCGTTCCAAAGGACTTTCTGCTTCAGATGTTGCCTTGAAACTACGTGGACAAGGGATTTTTCAATTAAAAGATGTGAAGCGCGCTGTTATTGAACAAAATGGTCAATTGATTATTGTCCGTGCGGGGGATGAAAATCCTAAATATCCGATCATTACGGATGGAGTGGTTCAGCTTGAAATTTTGGAAACAATTGGAAAAAGCGAAGAGTGGTTGCTGGCTGAATTGGAAAAAGAAGGCTACGACAACGTTTTGGACATTTTCATTGCCGAGTACGACAAAGGCAAGATCAACGTGGTGACCTATTAGAAGAAGAGATTGGGCAAACAGGTCCAATCTCAAATTGAATACAAAATAGTCTTAAAAACTTTCCTTAGGTGAGTACGGACGTCAGCGAACTTCTACGAAGTTCCATGATTTAGTTTTGAACCTAAAGTTTCAAAACTCCCGAGTTCCTGAAACAATTGTGTTTCAGGAACTTTTCTCACGGCGGAAAGTTTCGACATATGCTTGAATAAGCCTAAAAATTAAAAATCAATATTTTTTTCAACCACCTTACCTAGGGTTGTACATGTAAAAAAGTTTGTGTTAATTTCAAGATTGGGCGAGCCTGTCCAATCTTTTTTCTTTGTAAAATTCCAGGAAAGGGCTCTTCCTTTTCTTGAGATACTCTGGGAAAAATAGTAAAATGGAAGGTAAGTGTTCATTAGAAAAGAAGGATAGAAAATTTCATGAAGAAGAAAATACGGAAGTTTGAGAATCATTCGATAACACGCAGACTCTACCTGCTGTTTAGTTTGATTTGCCTTCTTTTTTTGGTGCTGATTGCCCGACTTGGCTATATGCAGATCACTCGCCAAGCCTACTATACGGATAAATTGGCAAAAGCTACGAAAAAGACGGTCAAACAAGGGAGTGTGCGAGGGCAAATCTATGATGCTTCTGGTAAGCCTTTGGTGGAAAATGTGGGCAAACAAGTCCTGACCTTTACGCGGGATCGTAAAATGACGGCCCAAGAAATGCGAGAGACAGCTGGGAAACTTTTAAAGTATGTCGACGTAGAAAATCCTCAAGTAACCGAACGGCAAGAAGTGGATTACTATCTAGCCAATACCAAGGTCTACCAAGAGGTCGTGGAACACCTGCCTGAGAAAAAGAAATTTGATACCGATGGCAACCGCCTGCCGGAAGCCAAGATTTATCAAGCGGCAGTGGATAGTATCGACCCTTCAAAACTCGGCTATACAGATGATGAGAAAAAGATTATTTATCTCTATAGCCAGATGAATGCGGTGGAGAATTTTGCGACGGGAATCATTACGACGCAGGCACTAGGAGCTGAGCAGATTGCGACCATCGCTGCGGACAGTCAGGACCTTCCGGGAATTGCCATCACGACTAGCTGGGACCGCAAGGTTTTGGACACTCCTTTAGCTTCTATTATTGGAAATGTATCGACCGAGCAGGCGGGGCTTCCAGCAGAAGAGGTTGAAGACTATGTCAAAAAAGGCTATGCTCTCAATGACCGGGTTGGTACCTCTTATTTGGAGAAAGAATACGAAAACGTCCTTCAAGGCAAACGCAGTGAAAAAGAAATTCTCCTAGATAAAAATGGCAACATGGAGAAAGTGGTCGACGTTTCAAAAGGGGCCAAAGGAGAAAATCTCAAGCTCTCGATTGATTTGGATTTCCAAAAAGGAGTGGAAGATATCCTCCGCTCTGCCTTTAGTGCAGAGTTGCAAGCTGGAAATGCGACCTACTCCGAAGGTGTCTATGCCGTAGCTCTGGAGCCCGATACAGGGAAGGTCCTTGCCATGGCAGGGATTAAACACCAGGCTGGTAGTCAAGATCTATCAGCAGATGCGTTGGGAACAGTCACCAACGTCTTCGTCCCAGGATCTGTGGTCAAAGGAGCGACCTTGACTTCTGGATGGGAAAATGGAGCCATTTCTGGGAATCAGGTGCTGACCGATCAGCCGATTGTTTTTGCAGGATCAGCTCCTATCAATTCTTGGTTTACCCAATACGGTAGTCGTTCCATCAATGCGGTGGAAGCATTGGAATACTCTTCCAATACCTATATGGTCCAAATTGCCCTTAAGATGATGGGGCAACCTTACACCCCAAACATGACCTTACAAGTGGATCAGGTTGAACCGGCTATGAAAAAACTGCGCTCTACTTTTGCAGAGTATGGTCTTGGAACATCAACGGGGATTGACCTTCCCAATGAATCGACTGGTTTTATTCCAAAAGACTACACAGTCGGCAATTATTTGACCAATGCCTTTGGCCAGTTTGATAACTATACACCGATGCAATTGGCCCAGTATGCGGCAACCGTCGCCAACGACGGGAAGCGGGTGAGTCCTCATGTCGTCGAAGGCATCTATGACAATAATGATCAAGGGGGGCTTGGTCAGTTGAAAAAAGCGATCGAAACCAAGGAGCTCAATCAGGTACATATCTCTGCTGAGGACATGGCTTTGATCAAGCAAGGATTCTACCAGGTTGCGAATGGTACGAGTGGGTTGACGACAGGGAAAACCGTCGGTCAAGGTGCTAGTGTCTCCATTAGTGCCAAGACCGGTACAGCCGAAACCACGGTCGATGGAGGCAAACAAGCCATTAATACCAATGTGGTGGCTTATGCACCGTCAAACAATCCAAAGATTGCGGTAGCAGTGGTCTTTCCACATAATACCAATCTACAAGCGACGGTCAGTCATTCCATTACCCGCGACATTATTAATTTATACAATCAGAAACACCCCATGAATTAGAGAGGAAACTATGCTTTATCCAGCACCTATTGCAAAATTAATTGACAGCTATTCGAAGTTGCCAGGAATTGGGATCAAAACAGCGACTCGTCTGGCTTTTTACACCATTGGTATGTCAGATGATGATGTCAATGAATTTGCCAAGAATTTACTGAATGCCAAGCGTGAGCTGGGGTATTGCAGTATTTGTGGCAATTTAACCGATGAAGAAACCTGCGAGATTTGTCGAGATGAAACGCGGGATCCATCCCTCATTCTTGTTGTAGAAGATAGCCGGGATGTATCTGCTATGGAAAATATCCAGGAATATCACGGTCGCTATCATGTCTTGCATGGCTTGATCTCGCCCATGAATGGCGTGGGACCCGATGACATCAATCTCAAGAGTTTGATCAGTCGCTTGATGGATGGAACAGTCACTGAGGTCATTGTTGCGACCAATGCGACAGCAGACGGGGAAGCGACATCTATGTATATCTCGCGTGTGCTCAAGCCAGCAGGGATCAAAGTGACCCGTTTGGCACGAGGACTGGCAGTTGGAGCCGATATCGAGTATGCGGACGAAGTAACCTTGCTTCGCGCGATTGAAAATCGGACAGAATTATAAGAGAAGTTCTTTCGAAAGGGCTATCATTGTGGTATACTATCAAGTAAGAAATCAAGGGAACAATTAGGGAGAAACTATGAGTAAACAAGACTTAATCCTGTTGTATGGTGGACGTAGTGCAGAACGTGAAGTATCTGTTCTTTCAGCAGAAAGCGTGATGCGCGCGATTGATTACCAAGCATTTTCGGTTCAAACCTACTTTATTACGCAGTCAGGAGACTTCATCCAGACGCAAGATTTTGAAGAGAAACCAGCGGATGATGAGAAATTGATGACCAATGAGACAGTGGACTGGTCTAAAAAAGTGGCTCCATCTGCGATTTACAAGGAAGGAGCAGTAGTCTTTCCAGTTCTTCATGGACCAATGGGAGAAGATGGTTCCATTCAAGGCTTCTTAGAAGTCTTGAAGATGCCTTATGTCGGCTGTGGCATCCTAGCTTCCAGTGTTGCGATGGACAAGATCACGACCAAACGGGTCTTGGAGTCTGCTGGAATTCCGCAAGTTCCTTATGTAGCTGTAGTGGAAGGTGATGACGTGGATGAGAAAATTGCTGGAATTGAAGCGAATCTCTCTTATCCTGTCTTTACCAAACCATCCAATATGGGCTCTAGTGTAGGGATTTCAAAATCTGAAAACCAAACAGAGCTTCGGGCTGCTCTCGAATTGGCCTTCAAATACGATAGCCGTGTCTTGGTAGAGCAAGGGGTTAATGCGCGTGAGATCGAAGTTGGACTACTTGGAAACTATGATGTGAAGAGCACCTTGCCAGGTGAAGTTGTGAAAGATGTGGCCTTCTATGATTATGATGCCAAATACATCGACAATAAAATTACCATGGCGATTCCAGCTCAATTGGACCCTGAGGTTGTGAAAACCATGCGGACCAACGCAGAAAAAGCCTTTCGTGCGATCGGTGGTCTAGGTTTAGCGCGTTGTGATTTCTTCTATACCGATAAAGGAGAGATCTTCTTAAACGAACTCAATACCATGCCTGGATTTACCCAATGGTCTATGTATCCTCTTCTTTGGGACAATATGGGACTCAACTATACAGATTTGATTACCAAGTTAGTAGAGCTTGGAAAAGAAGTCTTCCAAAAACACGAAGCGCATTTGTTGTAAGAAAAGAGAGAGTGGGACAGAAATCGGTAATTCGTTAGAATTCGATTTCGTCGTCCCACCTCCGCACAGTTGAGTAGG